>DATHJM010000386.1:0-6131 GCA_035489775.1 Burkholderiales bacterium | reverse complement strand
CCGGCCGGCTCGGCGGGTGCGATGTCATATTGCTGGTGCGCGGCGGCGGCAGCATCGAGGACTTGTGGGCTTTCAACGAAGAGATCGTGGCGCGGGCGATTCGCGCATGCCCGATTCCGGTCGTTACTGGCATCGGCCACGAAACCGACTTCACGATCGCCGACTTCGTAGCCGACCGGCGCGCACCCACGCCGACCGCCGCAGCCGAGCTGGTCAGTCCCGAGCGCGCAGGGCTGCTCGAGGGCCTTTTCAGGCTGACGGCTAACCTCGGCCTGCGCGTCCGACAGGAACTCGAGAGACGCATGCTGCACGTCGATCACCTTGCGCGCAGGCTGGTTCACCCCGACGCGAGGCTGCGAGCGCAGAGCGAACTGCTCGGTCAATTGCAGTTGAGACTCGGGCAAGCGGCCGGCCGGATCGCATCCGAACGACGCTGGGAAGTCGTTCGGCTTTTGCAGCGGGCCCAGGCAAGGCTTCCCAATACCGACAAGCTTCTGGCGACCTCGCTGCACTTGGTCGCGCGCCTGCGTACTGCAACGCATGCAACGCTCGAACGCGCAGGCTCGGCTTGCGCCCGTCGGATCGCCAATCTATCGCACCTGGATCCGGCGGCAGTGCTGGAGCGGGGCTACAGCGTCGTACGCGACGTCTCGGGCCGGATCGTGCTGCGCAGCTCGAGTCTTGCTGCCGGCGACCTCCTCGATATCACGTTCGCCGAGGGCGGCGCGGATGCACGCGTCGAGCGGTCAAGGTAGGAATCAAGATCGTAGAGGCGGCGCTTGCAATCGGGCTCGCTTGGACAGAGAATACCGCGGGGCGCGCGGATGCGGCCTCCGACAATCGGGAGAAAGACCATGAAAAATCCGCTTGATTCACTTTGGGGCACGGTCATCTGCGGCCTGATCCTGACCCTGTTGCTGCACATGATCGTCCGGCACACGCTAGGAGGCTGACATGGATTGGGTACCTGCAATCTCGCGCTGGATCCACTTGGTGGCCGGCGTGATGTGGATCGGTCTGCTGTACTACTTTAACTTCGTCAATGTGGCAGCTGCAAAAGCAGCGGCGGCCGACGGCACCGCTGCCGGCATCAGCAAGCACGTCATGCCCCGCGCGCTATTCTGGTTCCGCTGGGCGGCGGTCGTAACCTGGCTGGCAGGCGCCGCGCTTCTTGGCTCGAATTTTGGTGCAGCTTTCCTGTTGCAGAAATCGCACATGGCAATCGGCATCGGCGCGTGGCTGGGCACTATCATGCTTTTCAACGTCTGGGTTCTGATCTGGCCCAACCAGAAAAAGATCCTGGGTATTGTGCCGGCGACCGACGAGCAGAAAAACAAGGCTCGGCGGGTCGCCTTCCTCGCATCGCGCACCAATACGATGTTTTCCATCCCGTTGTTGTACTTCATGGCAGCGGGCGCGCATAGCGCACTGTACTTCGGGTAAGAGAGAGATCAACAAGAAAAAGCCGGCTGGCATACTGCCAGCCGGCTTTCTCATGTGTTGCGCCTCTATATCGCCTAGCGCGCGGCGGGAGCCTTCTCGAGTCCCTGGATTGTTGTTCCGGATTTGATGCCTTTTGTCGCGAACCAGCCTGCGGGCATTTCGAGCGCAAACTTGGCAGGAGCCGTCGCGCAATGCGAAGTTTCGGTCTGCGGCTGCATCGTCGAGATGCTGACGATTTTTCCCTTCTCGTCGACGAAGGCCACCGAGAGCGGGATCAGCGTATTCCTCATCCACATGCAGTGGAGTTCGGATTGCGGAAATACGAAAAACATTCCCTCGTTCGAACCGAGATGCTTGCGAAACATCAGTCCCTGCGCCCGCGTCTCGAAGGTGTAGGCCACCTCAGCGCGAATGACGTGAATCCCAGCTGACAGCTCCAGGACCGGCAGCTGCGCGAATGCGACGTCCGCGACAATCCATGCGGCGGCGCCAAGGAATGCAGGAATCTTCGTTTTCATGCTGGACGTGTCAGTCGGCGAAAATAAAAAAGGCAGGGAACGGAGCCCTGCCCGGGTCTCGATGAGAGACAACTACTTCTTCATTTCATCCTTCTTGGCGTCCTTCTTGCCGTCCTTTTTGGCGGCCTTCTTGGCGGCTTTCTTTTCGCCCTTCTTTTCGCCCTTCTTCGCTTCAGACTTCTTGTCGTCCTTCATCGGCTGGGCGCCGGCGTGGGACGCGGCCAGAGCCGCGCCGCTGGAAACAGCGAACGCCGTGGCGACTAGGATGGAGATCAGCTTCCTCATGTTTTCCTCTTCGTGAAGTTAGGAACAGGTTGTGACCAGCCCTTGCTTCGGAACCGGTCCCTCCCCCTAACGCCCCGCCCTCCCGGAGGTTGACAAGCGTGTCAGCATGGTAGCTGCGGCGCGGGTCGTGAAATCAACTTTTTATTTTAAAATCAACTGGCTATAGATCTTCGCTTTCCCCACGGTGGAGCTCGCGCAATTGGCTATAATACCGCCCAATCAAGAGCGGAAGGCCTGTTGTTTTCGCGGCCGCAATGGCCGTTGACCCGCACCGCCGATCCCTTCAAAGCGAAACTGCAGGAGTTCCCGTGGGCAAAATCAAAGTCAAGAATCCGATCGTCGAGATGGACGGCGACGAAATGACGCGGATCATCTGGAAGACGATCCGCGAGAAGTTGATTCTTCCTTATCTCGACGTTGAGCTGAAATACTACGATCTCGGGGTCGAAGCGAGAGATAAGACCAGCGACCAGATCACGATCGACGCGGCCAACGCCACGCGGAAGTACGGCGTGGCAGTGAAATGCGCGACCATCACTCCGGACGAAGGACGCGTCAAGGAGTTCAACCTGAAGCAGATGTGGCGCAGCCCAAACGGTACCATCCGCAATATTCTCGACGGCACGATTTTCCGGGAGCCCATCATCTGCAAGAATGTGCCGCGCATCGTGGCGCACTGGAACAAGCCGGTAGTCATCGCGCGCCACGGATTCGGCGACCAGTATCGAGCCACCGAGGTCAAGTTCGATGGCCCCGGTACGATCAAGCTCAGCTTTCACCCAGAGGGCGGCGGCCCCGTGATCGAGCGCGAAGTATTCAAGGCACCTGCAGCCGGCGTCACCATGGCGATGTTCAACCTCGACGAATCGATAAAGGGCTTTGCGCGCGCCTGCTTCAACTACGGTTTGCAGCGCAAATACCCGGTCTACTTCTCGAGCAAGAATACGATCCTCAAGGTCTACGACGGCCGGTTCAAGAACCTGTTCCAAGAAATCTTCGACGCCGACTTCAAGAAGCAGTTCGACGCGGCCGGCCTCACCTACGAGCACCGGCTGATCGACGACATGGTGGCCGCGAGCCTCAAGTGGAGCGGCGGCTATCTGTGGGCGTGCAAGAATTACGACGGCGACGTGCAGTCCGACACGATCGCCCAGGGCTACGGCTCGCTCGGGCTCATGACCTCGGTTTTGATGTCTCCCGACGGGAAAGCGATCGAGGCCGAGGCGGCGCACGGTACCGTGACTCGGCACTACCGGCTACACCAGCAAGGCAAGCCCACTTCAACCAACCCCATCGCCTCGATTTTCGCTTGGACTCGCGGGCTGATATTTCGCGGACGCATGGACGGCACGCCCGAAGTGGTCAGATTCGCCGAGACCCTGGAGAAGGTCTGCGTGGATGTCGTGGAATCGGGCAGGATGACGAAGGATCTGGCAATCCTGATCCGTCCAGACCACCCCTTCCTCGCCACCGACGACTTCATGAGCGCGGTGGACGCAGAGCTCGGGCGGCGCATGCACTGACGCGAGCGCGCGCGAACACGGAAAAAGGCCTCCACGCGGAGGTTCTTTCCGTTCGCAAGAACAAGAACAGCCGGACCCTGGGAACTCCCGGGGCCAAAAACGAAGGGGGACTTGCGACCGCGGGCGGCTGCGCCGCCCGCGCGAGCCGCTAGCTTGCGGCCTGGATGTTCGAAGCCTGCTTGCCTTTCGGGCCTTGCGTGACCTCGAACTGGACTTTCTGTCCTTCCTTGAGCGTTTTGAACCCGCTCATCTGAATTGCGGAGAAGTGCGCGAACAAATCCTCACCGCCATCATCCGGGGTTATAAAGCCATAACCCTTGGCATCATTGAACCACTTAACCGTACCTGTTGGCATAGAGCCTTCCTGAATTTTAGAACCGGGGAACCTTCACTATGCCTGTACTTCAACGCAGCAGAGGGATGTGGGCCTGCAGACCGCTTGGAGGACAAACACAGGGAAGCCTTTTACGCGCTTTGAGCGACGGCGTCAAGTGCCCGGAGAGCGTCAACCCTTTGTTATGCCGACACGTTTGTAGGTTGCGTGGCGTAGCGGCAGCGATTACATTATCAACGATGTATCTACACTGAATGGAGGCGTTCTGACTGGCAGGGCGTGCATGAGGCTCGTGACTTTTCCACTCGGGGCGGGTCCGGGTGGTTTGACGGGTGAAAGCTTCTGGCATAAGTTAAGTAAGGTATGGCAACCCGCATGCGAGAAGGCGCCCTACTCGAGGCCAAGAAAGCCAAGCTCAAGCCTCCTCCCCTGTTCAAGGTCATCCTTTTGAACGACGACTACACTCCGATGGAGTTCGTCGTCATCGTGCTGCAGAGGTTCTTCTCCATGACGCGGGAAAAGGCGACTCAGGTCATGCTCAAAGTCCATCGAGAGGGCATGGGCATTTGCGGGATCTACCCCAGGGACGTCGCCAACACCAAGGTCGAGCAGGTTCGCGGCTACGCACACAAGCACCAGCACCCGCTACAATGCGTGATGGAGGAAACGTGAGAACAAGGGAGCCCAAGCCCCTCGTTGATCTGGCGAGGACCGGGGACGAAAGATGATCGCGCAGGAACTCGAAGTCAGTCTCCACATGGCGTTCGTAGAGGCGCGCCAGAAGCGGCATGAGTTCATCACCGTCGAGCACCTGCTGCTCGCGCTGCTGGACAATCCGACTGCCGCGGAAGTGCTGCGAGCCTGCGCTGCAAACGTCGAGGAACTGAGAAAAGCGCTCGGAGACTTCATCGCCGCGCACACCCCCACCGTTGCGGGCACCGAGGAAATCGATACCCAGCCAACGCTCGGTTTCCAGCGCGTCATCCAGCGCGCGATCCTGCACGTCCAGTCCTCGGGCAAGAAGGAGGTGACCGGCGCCAACGTTCTGGTCGCGATCTTCGGCGAGAAGGACTCCCATGCCGTGTATTTCCTGCACCAGCAGGGCGTCACGCGCCTCGACGTGGTGAACTACATCTCGCACGGCATCACCAAGACGCCGGCCTCCAAGGAAGCGAAGAGCGGTGGTGAAGCCGAACAGGAAGCCGCGGGCGACGAGCAGCAGTCCGGCGGCGCTCTCGAGACGTACACGCTCAACCTCAACGCCCAGGCGCTGGTGGGTAAAATCGATCCGCTGATCGGCCGCGAGCGCGAGATCGAACGCGTCATCCAGACGCTGTGCCGCAGGCGCAAGAACAATCCCCTCCTGGTGGGCGAGGCGGGCGTGGGCAAGACAGCCATCGCCGAGGGGCTCGCGCGCCGTATCGTCGAAGGCCAGGTTCCTGAGATCTTGGCGCGCTGCCAGGTATACGCCCTCGACATGGGCGCGCTCCTCGCCGGCACCAAGTACCGCGGCGACTTCGAGCAGCGCCTGAAGGCGGTGCTGAAACAGCTCGTCGACAATCCGAACGCGATACTCTTCATCGACGAGATCCACACGTTGATCGGCGCAGGCGCTGCTTCGGGCGGTACGCTCGATGCCTCCAACCTGCTCAAGCCGGCGCTTTCGACCGGCGCGCTGAAATGCATCGGCGCGACCACCTACAACGAATACCGCGGCGTGTTCGAAAAGGACCATGCGCTCTCCCGTCGCTTCCAGAAAATCGACGTGACCGAGCCCTCCGTCGAGGAGACGGTGCAGATTCTGCGCGGCCTGAAATCGCGCTTCGAGGCCCACCACGGCATCAAGTACAGCGGCAACGCGCTCACCAGCGCGGCCGAGCTTTCGGCGCGCTACATCAACGACCGCCACCTTCCCGACAAGGCAATCGATGTCATCGATGAAGCAGGCGCAGCGCAGAAGATCCTGCCCAAGTCAAAGCAGAAAAAGGTCGTTGGCAAAACCGAGATCGAGGAAATCATCTCCAAGAT
>DATHJM010000385.1:0-20387 GCA_035489775.1 Burkholderiales bacterium | reverse complement strand
CGTTGCCATCTTGCTCCACAGCGAAGCGAAATGCCCGGTCTCGAACATGAGCACGCGGTCGCCCGGCGAGAGCGTGTTGACGAGCGCCGCCTCCCAGGCGCCGGTGCCCGAGGCGGGATAGATCACGACGGGCGCTCTGGTCTGGAACACGTTTTTCAGGCCTTCGAGGATCTCCAGCCCCATCGGGCCGAAGTCGGGGCCGCGATGATCCATGGTAGCGTTGTCGATCGCGCGCAGGACCCGGTCGGGCACGTTTGTCGGCCCGGGGATCTGCAGGAAATGGCGTCCGCTGCGATGAGGCATGGGTGGTAGCTCGTCCAACCGGAAGCCGATAAGTTAATCGAAAAATGCGGCGCCTACAACGGCTTTCGATCCGTTTTCACAATGCGGAATGGTGACGGATCGCGCCTGCAGTGGCGTATCATTCGTGCACCGATCATTCGCGCCGAGCTCGCTTGCAGGGAGTTTCACGATGCCTCTTGCCGTCGACATCATCTCCGACGTCGTCTGCCCCTGGTGCTTCATCGGGAAGCGCAGGCTCGAGTCGGCGCTCGAGCTCTATCGCGAGCGCAATCCCGGCTCGGCTGAACCGAAAGTCGCCTGGCATCCGTTCCAGCTCAATCCGGACATGCCCGCCGAGGGCGTCGACCGCGACGAGTACGTGAAGCGCAAGTTCGGCGGTGATCGCGCGAAGCAGGTCTACGGCCGCATCACGGCGGTCGGGAAGCAGCTCGGCATTGCGTTCGACTTCACGAAGGTGACGCGCCAGCCCAATACGCTCGCCGCGCACAGCCTGATCGCGCTTGCGGCCGACTCGGGACGGCAGGACGCCGTGGTGGAGGCCTTGTTCCGCGCGTTCTTCCTGGAGGGCAGGGATTTGACCTCCGCCGATACGCTTGCCGAAGTCGCGGCCGGCGCGGGCCTGGACGCGGGCGACCTGAAGGCATTTCTGGCAAGCGGGAAAGCGCGCGCGCATATCGAGGACCAGGACAGGCAGGCGCGCAAGATCGGCGTCGAAGGCGTGCCTTTCTTCGTCTTCAACAAGCGGGTCGCCGTCTCGGGCGCGCAAGAGCCCGGGGTGCTGCTCGAAGCCATGCTCGAAGCGGAGAAAGAACCCGCGCCTTCCGCGGCGGAGTGAAACCGCGCTTCCGATGGATCGCCCGCCGGCCAAGGTCTTGACGGTTTCGTTCCATCCGCGCGCCGGCGACAACGCGCTCGCTTCGCGCCTTAAGCGCGAAATCGAAGGCGAAGTCCTCTTCGATCCCCCCAGCCGCGGCCGCTATTCGACCGACGCCTCGATCTACCAGATCGACCCGGTGGGCGTGGTCGTGCCGAAGACCGAGCGGGACGCGCAAGTCGCGATGCATATCGCCGCGGAAGAGGGCGTGCCCGTTCTCGCGCGAGGTGCGGGGAGTTCGCAATGCGGCCAGGCGGTCGGCGCTGCGCTGGTCATCGACACCAGCAAATTTCTCAACAAGATCGTTTCCTTCGACAAGGAAGCCGCGACCGCCGTGGTGCAGCCCGGGGTCGTGCTCGACGGCCTGAACGCATCCCTGCGGCAGCACGGGCTGTGGTTCCCGGTGGACGTGTCCACGAGCGCGCAAGCGACGCTCGGCGGGATGGCCGGCAACAATTCCTGCGGTTCGCGCTCGATTCGTTACGGCAACATGGTGCACAACGTGCTCGGCATCGACGCGGTGCTTGCCGACGGCAGCGAACACCACTTCGGCGCGGTGCCGGCCGATATTTCGCGGCTGCCCGGCGAGGCGCGCTACGTCGAGCTCGCGAAGAAGGTGCGCGCCATCGCCGAGCGCGAGGCAGGCGAAATCGAGGCGCGCTGGCCGAAAGTACTGCGCCGCGTGCAGGGATACAACCTGGATCTGGTGAAGCCTCGCGGCGAATGGAATTTTGCGCAGCTCCTGGTCGGCTCGGAAGGAACCCTCGCGTATTCGAAGAGGATTCATCTGAAGCTCTCGCCGCTGCCGCGGTTCAGGACGCTGGGCGTGTGCCATTTCCGGGCTTTCCGGCAATCGATGGAAGCGCCGCAGCACATCGTCAAGCTCGCGCCCACGGCGGTCGAGCTGGTCGACCGCACGATGATCGGCCTGGCGCGCGCCAACCCGGCCTACCGCGCTGTCGTGGAGAAATTCATCCGGGGCGATCCCGACGCGATCCTGCTGGTCGAGTTCGTCGGGAACGATCGCGACGCGCCGGCGGACAAGCTCGAGCAACTTTCCGCGCTCATGGCCGACCTGGGCCACCCCGGCAGCGTGATCCAGATCACCGACGTGGCGCTGCAGCGCGAAGTGTGGGAAGTGAGAAAAGCGGGCCTCAACATCATGATGTCGATGAAAGGCGACGGCAAGCCGGTGTCCTTCATCGAGGACTGCGCCGTGCCGCTCGAGAATCTCGCCGAGTACACCGATCTGCTCACTCAGGTGTTCCACAAGCACGGCACCGAAGGCACCTGGTACGCCCACGCCTCGGTCGGAACTCTGCACGTGCGGCCGATTCTCAACATGAAAGAGGACGGCGCCGTGAAAATGCGGGCGATCGCCGAGGAAGCCTGCGCGCTGGTGAAAAAATACAAGGGCGCCGCCTACTCGGGGGAGCACGGCGACGGCCTGGTGCGCTCGGAGTGGATCGAGCCGATCATCGGTTCGCGTCTCGCCGCGGCGCTCGCCGAGATCAAGGACCTCTTCGATCCGAAGGGCCTCCTGAACCCGGGAAAGATCGTTCGGCCGTCCAAGCAGGATGACCGGACGCTTTTCCGCTTCAAGCCGGGATATGCGGCCGAGCGCCTGGACACCGTGCTCGACTGGAGCGAGTGGAGCGTGCCGGGCGCGGCGAGCGGGGGTTTTGCGGCGGCGATCGAGATGTGCAACAACAACGGGCACTGCCGCAAGTTCGACGCCGGAACGATGTGCCCGTCTTTCCGAGCCACCGGCGACGAGCGCCACCTCACGCGCGGACGCGCAAACTCGCTGCGCCTTGCACTTTCAGGCCAGCTTGGCGCCGACGCATTCACCTCGGACGAAATGTACGAGACGCTGGCCTTGTGCGTGTCCTGCAAGGGCTGCAGGCGGGAGTGCCCGACCGGCGTGGACATGGCGAAAATGAAGATCGAATTCCTACATCACTATCACGCTCGCCACGGCTATTCGCTGAAGGACAAGCTGATCGCCTACCTTCCGCGCTACGGCCCTCTGGCCTCGCGCTTCCCGCGGACGGCGAACGCGGTCCAGAGGATGGGCAAGCGCGCTTTCGGCTTCGCAGCCCACCGCTCCCTGCCGAAGTGGCGCCGCTCGTTTCTGAGCTCGCTGCGCCGATCGAGCAGCGACGGGAAGGCCGGCGAGGTCGTGCTCTTCGTCGACACGTTCAACAACTACTTCGAGCCGGAAAACGCGCGCGCAGCGCTCGCCGTGCTCGACCGGGCCGGCTACGGCGTGCATATCGCGCGCGCCGGCGACGACAAGGCGCGGCCGCTGTGCTGCGGACGCACCTTCCTCGCGGCGGGAATGGTCGAGCAGGCGAAGGCCGAGGCGCGACGGGTCCTTGACGCGCTCGAGCCCTACGTGGGACGCGGTGTCGATGTCGTCGGCCTCGAGCCTTCGTGCCTTCTCACCCTGCGCGACGAATTCAAGGCGATGCTTCCGGGCGGCGAGACCGCCGCGCTCGCCGCTCAGGCGCTGCTCTTCGAGGAGTTCCTCGCGCTCGAGCACGAAGCCGGCCGCCTCGCGCTCGCGCTGAAGCCTCTTCCTGAAAAGCGCGCGCTGGTGCACGGACACTGCCACCAGAAGGCTTTCGGTCTGATGCCGGCCGTGCAGCAGGTGCTCTCGCTCGTGCCCGAATTGAGAGTCGAGACGATCGAATCCTCCTGCTGCGGGATGGCGGGCAGCTTCGGCTACGAGGCCGAGCACTACGAGGTCTCGATGAAAATGGCCGAGCTTTCGCTCCTGCCGAAAGTGCGCTCTGCGGGCGCGGATACGATCATCGTCGCCGACGGCACCAGCTGCCGTCACCAGATCCAGGACGGCGCGGAAAAGCGGGCGCTTCACGTCGCGCGGGTGCTTGCGCGCGCCCTTGCCTAGAGGCGAACGCTCAGGATGATTCTCGAAGGCGCGCAGGCGGCGCTTGCCCTTGCGCCGATCGCTTTTGCCGGCGGGTTCATCCAGGGGCTCACGGGCTTCGGCTCTGCGCTGGTAACCATTCCGCTGGCAACGTTTTTCGTTCCGCTGCCCTACGCGCTCGCCGTGTTCGCGATCGTGGATTTCGCGAACGGCCTGCGGCTGGGGCTGGAAAACCCGCGCAACGCGGTCCTCGGCGATATCGCGCGCATGGTTCCGCTCATGATCGCCGGGATAGTCACCGGCACGACGCTGCTCGTCAACCTGCCGCGCAACGCGTCGCTGGTTGCGCTCGGGACTTTCGTTCTCGGCTACGCGCTATACAGCCTCGCGAGGCGTGGGGCCGCCGCAACGGCCAGTCGAAACTGGGCGTTCTTCGCCGGATTTTGCGGCGGCCTCTCGGGAACGCTGTTCGGCGCAGGCGGCCCGCCTTACGCGATCTATCTCTCCCACCGTCCCCTCACCAAGGAGCAGTTCCGCGCGACCATGACCCTCACCACCATCTTCAGCATCGGGCTGCGGCTGGTTGCATTCGCGGTGACGGGGTTGCTGACGCAGGACGGGGTGTGGATCACCGCGGCCGCCGCGATCCCGGCCGGGCTCGTTGCGGTCTACATCGCCTCGCGCGTTTTCCGCGTGATCTCGCGCGAGATGGTGATGCGCGCGGTGGGGATCCTGCTGCTCGCGAGCGGCGCGTCGCTTATCGCGCGCGGGCTCGCTTAAAGTTATCGAAAAGGGGGTACACCCCCTTTGAATCCCCCGAATTGGGCTGCAAAAAAAAGCTTCCCGGTCGGGAAGCGTTTTTCTGCAGTCGGGTGGACTCAGGCGCGGATGTCGGGATCGAGTTGTCTCTCCATCCAGGAGATCTGGTCCTTGAGGAGAAGTTTGCGCCGCTTCATGCGGGTGAGGGCGAGCTGGTCGTGGGAAGGGTCGTTTGCGATCCGGTTGATTGCGGAGTCCAGGTCCCGGTGCTCGAGCTGCAGCTCGTGCAACCGCTGCCTCATCTGCGCCTGCATCTGTTCGTCCCTCGTTTCGACCATGGCACGCTTTTATTCTAGACCTTTTCCGGCCTGCGCCAAGTCCAAACCAGCATGCCGATGCCGATCAGAATCATGGGCAGGGAGAGCCACTGGCCCATGGACAGGTTGAGCGCAAGAAGCCCAAGAAAATCATCGGGCTCGCGAAAGTATTCGGCGGTGAAGCGGAACACTCCGTAGCCGAGAAAGAACGCCCCCGACACCGCCCCCAGGGGCCGCGGCTTCCCCGAAAAGATCCACAGGATCACGAAAAGGAGCACCCCTTCGAGGGCGAATTGGTAGAGCTGCGAGGGGTGGCGCGGAAGCGGCCCGGCGCCATGGAACAGCATTCCCCAGGGTACGTCGGTGACCCGGCCGGGAAGCTCGCCGTTGATGAAATTGCCGATCCGCCCGGCTGCAAGCGCAAGCGGCGCCAGAGGCGCAAAGAAATCCATGAGCTCAATCCAGCGCAGGCCGCGCTTTCGCGCGACCCACCCGATTGCAAGCAGCACGCCGAGGAACCCCCCGTGGAAGGACATGCCGCCCTGCCAGACCGCGAAGATCTCCAGCGGATGGGAGAAGTAATACGCCGGCTTGTAGAAGAGCACGTAGCCGAGCCTGCCGCCGAGCACCACACCGAGCACGCAGAAGAACAGCAGATCGTCCAGCGTCTGGACGGTGACGCGCCCGGACATTGCGCGCGCGATGCGCAAGCGCCCGAGCCAATAGGAAACCGCGAAGCCGACGAGATACATGAGGCCGTACCATCGGATCGCGATCGGGCCGAGGGAGATCGCGACCGGATCGAAGTTCGGATGGACGAGCATGGAGGGCCGCGCAGCGCTTTCAAGTAAAATGCAGCCGAAGCGTAACTGATTTTCTGCATTCGGAGTTTTTCCCATGGCGGACAACTGGAGAAGCAGGACCATCACCCAGGGCAATGCGCGGTCTCCCAACCGGGCGATGCTGCGCGCGGTCGGGTTCGGCGACGGAGATTTCGAGAAAGCGATCGTCGGCGTCGCCAACGGTCATTCGACAATGAATCCCTGCAACGCCGGAATCCAGCCGCTGGTGGACCGCGCGGCGGCGGCAATAAAGGCCGCCGGCGCCATGCCCCAGGTGTTCGGCTTTCCCACCGTCACCGACGGCATCGGCATGGGCACCGAAGGCATGAAGTACTCGCTCGTCTCGCGCGAGGTGATCGCGGATGCGATCGAGACCGCGGTGAACGGCCAGATGATGGACGGCGTGCTCTGCGTGGGCGGCTGCGACAAGAACATGCCGGGAGCGATGATGGCGATGGCGCGTATCAACGTGCCCGGGATCTTCGTCTACGCCGGCACCATCAAGCCGGGAAACTGGAAGGGGCAGAAGCTCACCATCGTCTCCGCGTTCGAGGCCGTGGGCGCGCGCGCGGCGGGAAAGATGTCGCAGGAGGATTTCGACGGCATCGAGAGGAACGCCTGCCCGTCGGTGGGCGCCTGCGGCGGCCAGTTCACCGCCAACACCATGTCGTCCTCGTTCGAAGCGCTCGGCATGAGCCTGCTGAACTCCTCGCAAATCGCTTCGCCCGATCCCGAGAAAGCGGATTCCTCTGCCGAGTCCGCCAGGGTGTTGGCGAACGCGATCCGCAAGAACATCCGGCCGCGCGACATCATCACGCGCAAATCGATCGAGAACGCGATCGCGCTGGTGATGGCGACCGGCGGCTCGACCAACGCGGTGCTGCACTACCTCGCGATCGCGAGCGCTGCGGGCGTGAAGTGGACGCTCGACGATTTCGAGCGGGTGCGCCGGAAAGTTCCGGTGCTGTGCGACCTCAAGCCCTCGGGCCGGTACGTCGCCACCGATTTCCACGCTGCGGGCGGAGTGCCCCAGGTTTTGAAAATGCTGCTCGTGCACGGGCTTTTGCACGGCGAGTGCATGACCGTCACCGGGCGCACCCTCGCCGAGGAGCTCGCCGGCGTTCCCGACGAGCCGCGCCGCGACCAGGACGTCATCCGCTCCTGGAGCAGGCCGATGTATGCGCAGGGGCACCTCGCGATCCTCAAGGGCAATCTCGCCACCGAGGGCTGCGTGGCGAAGATCACGGGCCTGAAGCAGACATCGATCACCGGGCCGGCGCGCGTGTTCGATTCCGAGTCCGCCGCGATGAAGGCGATCCTCGCGAAGAAAATCCGCGCGGGCGACGTGATCGTGATCCGCTACGAGGGGCCGAAAGGCGGTCCCGGCATGCAGGAGATGTTAGCGCCTACTTCCGCACTCATCGGCCAGGGGCTGGGCGACTCGGTCGGTCTGATCACCGACGGACGCTTCTCGGGCGCCACTTGGGGCATGGTGGTGGGGCACGTCGCACCCGAGGCCTACGTCGGCGGCGCGATCGCGCTGGTGAAAGAGAAAGACTCCATCACCATCGACGCGAAGAAGCAGCTCCTCCAGCTCAACGTCTCCGCGAAGGAGCTCGCCGCGCGAAGGAAAAAATGGAAGCAGCCCAAGCCGCGCTACACCCGCGGCCTCCTCGCGAAATACATGAAACTCGTGTCCACCGCGAGCAAGGGCGCCATCACGGATGACTGATACGAACGGGGGAACCTACGGTTACCCCGTTATCCCCTCCGCCTGATACGAACAGGGAAACCCTACGGTTTCCCCGTTACCCCTTCCCCAACCGAAGTCCATCACGGTTCTAGTATCTGACGGGGCTGTCCATGAAGCTCTGCGGCGGGCTGCGGCCTGCCAGGGACTCGAGCAGGATCAGCTCGCTGTCGGTGTGGTTGGTGACCCTCGCCGGGGCGATGGCCCGCTTGCGGCCGTCGCCGTAGATGTAGCGCGGCGATTCGTGGTGGCGCGTGCTGTAGGACTCGCGCGCTCCGCCCATCGTTGCGGCAACATCGGCCGTACCGTAGCACAGGCAGAAGTAAGTGCGCGTGGGTTCGGCCTCGATGTAGGCGCCGGTGCCGCGGATGCCGATGGTCGCAGTCGCCGTCACCAGGCGCCGCTCGCCGCCGCTGCCGAAGACGCCGAGCAGCTTGCCGGTCACCAGTTGCAGGGCGCTCACGAGCGTGCCGATCCCGATCAGCTCCGCGTGGCTGTTTCCGCGCATGAGAAACGCGTCCTCCCCCACCACGAATGTGGCGATGGCGCCGCTTCCGAGCACGATCGTATCGCCCGGGCGCACCAGCGTCCCCGGCTCGGCGGGCTTGCCGCTGATTGCGACTTCTCCCTGCGCGGTGCGCACGCCCTGCTTGGTCGACGATTGCGCAAGAGCCAGCCGAAGCGCCGCGGGCAAACCGATTCCGGCGGCCAAGGCGAGGAGTGCGCGGCGACGCGCGCGATCGAGTTCCATGCGGTTCTCCCGGTAGTCGGCAGCTAGTTTAAACTGCCGGACCACTCCTGCAGTCCTCTGTCATGCCCAATCGCCTCGCACGGGAAACCAGCCCCTATCTCCAGCAGCACGCGGGGAATCCGGTCGACTGGCACGCCTGGGGCGAGGAAGCGCTCGCACGCGCGCGCGAAGAGGACAAGCCGATCCTCCTCTCGGTCGGATACTCCGCCTGCCACTGGTGCCATGTGATGGCGCACGAGTCCTTCGAGGACCCGGCGGTGGCCGAGGTGATGAACCGGCTGTTCGTCAACGTCAAGGTGGACCGGGAAGAGCGTCCG
Organism: Burkholderiales bacterium; assembly: GCA_035489775.1. Taxonomy (GTDB): domain Bacteria; phylum Pseudomonadota; class Gammaproteobacteria; order Burkholderiales; family SG8-39; genus VBDM01. Next base: position 11,581 of record DATHJM010000385.1, on the reverse strand, counting down.
GATCTCGATCAGATCTATCAGCTCGCGCACCAGATGCTCGCCCAGCGGCCGGGCGGCTGGCCGCTCACCATGTTTCTCACGCCCGACGGCGCGCCTTTTTTCGGCGGCACCTATTTCCCCAAGGAGCCGCGCTACAACCTTCCCGGATTTCCGCAGCTGCTCGAGCGCGTCGCGCAGATCTACCGCGAGCACCGCGATGAAATCGGCCGTCAGAACGAGACGATTCTCGCCGGCTTCGAAAGCATGCAACCCGGCGCGCCCGCGCATCACTCGGAGCTGTCGGCGGCGCCGATAGCCGCGGCCCTGCGCACCCTGAAGACGAGCTTCGACTCGCGCTACGGCGGGTTCGGCGGAGCGCCCAAGTTCCCGCACCCCGCGGATCTCGAGTTCTGCCTGCGCCGCTCCGCCGCGGCGAGCGACGGCGCGGCCGAACGGGTTGCCACGTATACGCTCGAGCGCATGGCGCTCGGAGGCATCTACGACCAGATCGGAGGCGGGTTCTCGCGCTACAGCGTGGATGCGCAGTGGATGATCCCGCATTTCGAGAAAATGCTCTACGACAACGGCCCGTTGCTGCGCCTGAGCAGCGATGCGTGGACAGCCACGCGTAATCCACTCTTTGCGCGGGTCGCCGAAGAGACCGCGGGTTGGGCGATGCGCGAGATGCAGTCTGGAGAAGACGAGGGCGGCTACTACTCGTCGCTGGATGCCGATTCGGAGCACGAGGAGGGCAAGTTCTACGTCTGGACGCCCGAGGAAGCGAAAGCGCTGCTTTCGGCGGACGAGTACGCGGTGCTCGCGCCGTATTACGGGCTGGACGGCCCTCCCAACTTCGAGAATACGCACTGGCACCTGCGCGTAACGCGCACCCTGGCCGCAGTCGCCGAGCCGCTCGCGAAGAGCGAGGACGAATGCGCGCGCCTGCTCGACTCGGGCAGAAAAAAACTCTTCGCCGTGCGGCAGAAGCGCGTTCGCCCGGGACGCGACGAGAAAGTGCTGGTCAGCTGGAACGCGCTCATGATCGCCGGGATGGCGCGCGCGGCGGCGGTGTTCGACCGTGAGGACTGGCTCGCTTCGGCGAAGCGGGCGCTCGGCTTCATCCGCGGCACGATGTGGAAGAACGGGCGGCTGTTCGCGACCTACAAGGACGGACAGGCGCATCTCAACGCCTACCTGGACGACTACGCCTATCTCCTTGCCGCGCTGATCGAGGTCCTCCAGGCGGAATTCGACCCGGGCACGCTCGCTTTTGCCGAGGACCTCGCCGAAGTGCTGCTCGAGCAGTTCGAGGACAGGGAGAACGGCGGGTTCTTCTTCACCAGCCACGATCACGAGCGGCTCATCCACCGCCCCAAGCCCGGCCACGACAACGCCACCCCGTCGGGAAACGGCACGGCGGCGTTCGCACTGCAGCGCCTGCACTTTCTCACCGGCGAGTCGCGCTACGCGCTCGCCGCCGAGCGCACGCTCGCGCAGTTTCACGGCGCTATGAGCGAACAGCCGGGGGGGCACGCGACGCTGCTCATGGCGCTGGAAGAGCACCAGAGGCCGACGCGCACGGTGATTCTGCGCGGGCCGTCGGCGGAGCTGCGGCGCTGGAGGAGCGCGCTCGCCCGGCGCCATCTGCCGCACACCATGGTGATCGCGGCCGGGACCGAGCTCCGCGACCTGCCGCCGGCGCTTGCCAAGCCCGCAGGAGGCCAGGTCAACGCCTGGGTGTGCGAGGGCGTTACCTGCCTTGCTCCGATCGATCGCCTGGAAGACCTGGTCGAACAGGTTTCCAAGCCGGAGAAAATCCAGTAGCATGGCGCAAATTTTTTTACCTTCCCGGAGAATTCATGAAACCCCTGGTGCTATCCGCAGCTGCTGTCTTCACATTCGCGAGCGGCCCCTTGCTCGCCGCCGACGCGCAGGAGCTCTTGAAGGAAAAAGCCTGCTTGAGCTGCCACACGGTCGACAAGAAACTGGTCGGTCCTGCGTACAAGGAAGTGGCGGAAAAGTACAAGTCCAGAAAGGACGGCGAGGCCTATCTTGCGAAGAAGATCAAAGAGGGCTCGACCGGCGTATGGGGTCCCATCCCGATGCCGCCGAACGGGACCGTCGGCGATGACGATGCAAAGACCCTGGCGAAGTACATTCTGACGATCAAGTAGGAAAGACTCGACGAGCCGGCGTTGCCGGCTCATCGAGCGGGGGCCGTTTCGCCTCGACGCGCGAAGCGCGGGGGAAATTGACAGCCTCGTGGGCCGTCCGCATAATCAGCCGACTTTTTGCGCTGTGTCCTGATCCGGAGGCTGCCATGATCCGCTCCCATTTCGGCGTTGTCGCGATTGCGGCCATGGCCTGCGTTGCCGGCTGCGGCGACGACAGGAAGGCACAGGCTCCCGCGAAGCTCACGATCGGGATCGGCAGCGTGGCTCCGCTGACCGGCGGCATCGCCCATCTCGGCAAGGACAACGAGAACGGGGCGCGGCTTGCGGTGGAGGAGGCCAACGCGGCAAAGACCAGGATCGACGGAAAGGAAACCACGTTCGAATTGCGGGCGGAGGACGATCAGGAAGACGCCAAGGTCGGCAATACCGTGGCGCAAAAGCTGGTGGACGCGAAAGTCGCCGGCGTCGTTGGTCACCTCAATTCCGGCACCTCGATTCCGGCGTCCAACATCTATAGCGGCGCGAATATCCCGATGATAACCGGCTCCGCCACCAATCCTGCGCTTACCGAGAGGGGTCTCAAGGGCATTTTCCGCGTGGTCGGCCGCGACGACCAGCAGGGCCCGGCGATGGCGAATTACCTGGTCGCCAACGCCAAGCCGAAGGTCGTGGCGGTCATCGACGATGCGACCGCGTATGGCAAAGGCCTGGCAAACGAAGTCGAAAAGACGCTCACGGCCGCCGGAGTGAAAGTGCTGGCGCGGGAGCAGGGCACGAACAAGACCGTGGACTGGAAGGCGGTCCTCACCAAGCTGAAGGGCCGTCTCCCGGACGCGGTGTTCTACGGCGGAATGGATTCCACCGGCGGTCCCCTGCTCAAGCAGGGCAAGGAGCTCGGCATCAAGGCGGTGTTCTCCTTCGGCGACGGCGCCTGCACCGACAAGATGGGCGAGTTCGCCGGCAGCGCCGCCGACGGCCTGTTGTGCTCGCAGGCGGGAATCCCGCCGCAGGCGGCCTCGAAGAAGTTTCTCGATGCGTACAAGAAGCGGTTCAACGTCGAGCCGATCCTGTATTCGCCGTTTACCTACGATGCGGCGAACCTCCTGATCGAGTCGATGAAGCGGGCCAACTCGGCCGACCCGGCGAAATATCTGCCCGTCCTGCAGAAAATCGATTTCGCGGGCGCGACGGGAAGAATCTCCTTCGATGAAAAAGGCGACCGCAAGGACGCCGAAATGACCATCTTCACCATGAAGGGCGGCAAGCTCCTGCCGGTCGCCATCATCAAGGGCGGCAAGACGGTCAAGTACGAGGACTTCATCGCCCAGGCTGCGGCGCCCGCGGCAGACGCGACAAAGAAGTAAGCTCTTTTGAAGAGCAACACGCGAGACGGCACCTGCGGGTGCCGTTTTTGTTGATGGACATCTTCATACAGCAGCTCATCAACGGGCTCACATTGGGCGCGGTATACGCCGTGGTCGCGCTCGGCTACACCATGGTCTACGGAATCATCCAGCTCATCAACTTCGCCCACGGCGATGTGGTGATGGTCGGCGCGATGGTGGCGTTCTCGGTAATCGGCGCGCTCGCGCCTTCGGGCCAGCCGCCGCTCGTCATCGTGCTGGTCGCCACGGGCTGCGCGGTCTCGGCGTGCGTGCTGATCGGGTACGCGATGGAGCGGCTCGCATACCGTCCTTTGCGCGGCGCGCCGCGCCTGGCTCCGCTCATCACCGCGATCGGCGTCTCGATCATCCTGCAGCACCTCGCGCTGATGATCTGGAGCCGCAATCCTCTCGCGTTTCCGCAGATCATCAAGACGCAGTCGTACGACATCGCCGGCGCCACCGTCACCAACGTGCAGATCGCCATCCTGTCGATCTCGGTTGCGATAATGGCCGGTCTCGTTGCGCTGGTGTACCGCACCAGGCTCGGCACTGCGATGCGGGCGACTGCACAGAACCCGCAGGTCGCCGGGCTGATGGGCATCGACGCGAACCGGGTCATCGCCTTCACTTTCGTGATCGGCGCCGCGCTCGCGGCGGTCGCCGGTGTGATGGTGGCGAGCTACTACGGCATCGCGCATTACGCCATGGGCTCGCAGCTCGGGCTGAAGGCGTTCTGCGCCGCGGTGCTGGGCGGAATCGGCAACATCCCCGGGGCGATGCTGGGCGGTGTGCTGCTCGGCCTGGTGGAGGCGCTCGGCGCCGGCTACATCGGCGATCTCACCGGCAACGTATTCGGCTCCAACTATCAGGACGTGTTCGCCTTCATCGTGCTGATCGGGGTGCTGGTGCTGCGGCCATCGGGACTGCTCGGCGAGCGCGTGGGGGACAGGGCGTGACGCAGTGGAGAACGCACCCCGCGGTCGTGCGGGCGGGCATCGCGCTCATCGCGCTCGCGCTGCTCGCGCTGCCGTTCGCGCTCGCGGCGGCCGGGACAGCCTGGGTGCGGATCACCAATCTCGCGATCCTGTTCGTGTTCCTGTCGCTCGGATTGAACATCGTCGTCGGCTTCGCCGGCCTGCTCGATCTCGGCTACATCGCCTTCTACGCGGTAGGTGCGTATGTATACGCGCTGCTCGCCTCGCCTCATTTCAACATCCACTGGCCGTTCTGGGCGATCCTGCCGATCGGCGCCGCGGTGGCGGCGCTCTTCGGGGTATTGATCGGGGCTCCTACGCTCAAGCTGCGCGGCGACTATCTCGCGATCGTCACGCTCGGTTTCGGCGAGATCGTGCGCATTTTTCTCAACAACCTGTCGCATCCCGTCAACATCACCAACGGCCCGCAGGGAATCGCCCGCATCGATCCGTTCCGGGTGGGCGGGGTCGATTTTTCGAAGTCCGACAGCTTCCTCGGCCTGACCTTCAGCGGGCCGATCAAGTATTACTACCTGCTGCTGTTGGTGCTGCTCGCGGTGATCTTCATCAACGTGCGGCTCCAGGATTCGCGCATCGGCCGCGCCTGGGAGGCGGTGCGCGAGGACGAGGTCGCCGCGCGCGCGATGGGGATCGACACGAGGAACATCAAGCTGCTCGCCTTTGCCATGGGCGCTTCGTTCGGCGGCATTGCCGGCGGGATGTTTTCCGCGATCCAGGGTTTCATTTCGCCGGAGAGCTTCGTGCTGGTCGAGTCGATCATGGTGGTCTCGATGGTCGTGCTCGGCGGCATGGGCAACATCTGGGGCGTGATTCTCGGCGCAGTGCTGCTCTCCTTCGTGCCCGAGATATTGCGTTTTACCGTGGAGCCGGTGCAGATGCGGGTCTTCGGCCGGATGCTGATCGAGCCGGAGGTGATCCGCATGCTGATTTTCGGCTTTGCGCTCGTGCTCGTCATGGCGTTCAGGCCCGGCGGGTTGTGGCCCTCGGCCGTGCGCAAGCGCGAGCTCGCCGAGCGCAGGCAGTGAGCGCGCTCCTCGCGGCGTCGGGCATCTCCAAGCACTTCGGCGGCGTCCAGGCGCTCGCCGAGGTCAGCTTCTCGATCATGCAAGGGGAAATCTACGGCTTGATCGGTCCGAACGGCGCCGGCAAGACAACGCTGTTCAATCTGCTCACGGGAATCTACGCTCCCGACTCCGGCCGTTTCGCATTCGACGGCGATGATCTCTCGGGGCTCAAGCCGCATCAGGTCGCGGCGCGAGGCATCGGCCGCACTTTCCAGAACATCCGCCTCTTCGCCAATCTGTCCGTGCTGGAAAACGTCATGATCGGCCGCCACGTCCGCACCCGCGCGGGCGTGATCGGCGCCGTGCTGCGCGATACGGCGACCCGCGAGGAAGAGTCCGGGATCGAGCGGCGGGCGGCCGAGCTCCTCGACTATGTCGGCATCGGCGGCCGCGCGAATGAAGCGGCGGGCGGCCTTCCCTATGGCGACCAGCGGCGCCTCGAGATCGCCCGCTCGCTCGCGACCGACCCCAAGCTGCTGTGCCTGGACGAGCCCGCTGCGGGCATGAACGCCTCGGAAACGATCGCGCTGAGGCGCTTGCTCGAGCGCATCCGCGGCGACGGCACGACCCTGCTTCTCATCGAACACGACGTGCGGCTGGTCATGAACGTGTGCAACCGGGTGCTGGTGCTCGATCACGGCGAGCGCATCGCCGAGGGTTTGCCCGCCGAAGTGCAGCGCGACCCGAAGGTCATCGAGGCATACCTGGGAACGGCCGCGGCATGAGCCTGCTCGAAGTCCGCGGTCTGGAAGTCCGCTACGGCGGGATCCGCGCCGTGAAAGGCATCGACCTGGAAATCGGCGCCGGCGAGATGGTGTGCCTGATCGGCGCGAACGGAGCGGGGAAATCCTCGACGCTGCGCGCGATCTCGGGCCTCGTGCCCACCGCGCCGGGCGCGGTGCGCTTCGGCGGCAGCGATCTCGCCGGTGCGCCGGCGTTCCGGCGCGCCCGCGCGGGGCTCGTCATGGTGCCGGAAGGGCGCGGCGTATTCGCGCAGCTCACCGTGGAGGAAAACCTCGCGATGGGCGCTTATCTGCGCGCCGACCGCGAGATCGCTTCGGATCGCGCGCGCGTGTTCGGCCTGTTTCCGCAGCTCCGGGAGCGCCGGGACCAGACCGCCGGCACGCTCTCCGGAGGCGAGCAGCAGATGCTCGCCATCGGCCGCGCGCTGATGAGCCGGCCGAAACTGCTCGCGCTGGACGAGCCGAGCATGGGGCTCGCGCCCATCGTCGCGAAAAAAATCTTCGAGGTGATCCGGGACATCAACCGCGCCGGCGTGACGGTGCTGCTCGTGGAGCAAAACGCGCGGGCCGCGCTCGCCCTCGCGGCCAGAGCCTATGTCATGGAAAGCGGGATGATCACGCTCTCGGGAGAAGCGCGCGCGCTTCTCGCCGATTCGCGCGTGCGCGAGGCCTATCTGGGCGAGGCGGCCGCGTGAACTTCCGTGGTGCCGCCCGGTGGGTCGCAATTCCATTGCTGTGCAGCTTCGCCTGTCAGGCGCAGGATTTTCCTTCGCGGCCGATCCGTCTGATCGTGCCGCAGGCCCCGGGCGGCGGGACCGATATCCTCGGCCGCAACGTGGCGCAGAAACTCGGCGAGCAGCTGCGCCAGCCGGCGATCGTCGAAAACCGGACCGGCGCCGGATCGCTCGTCGGAACCGAGTACGTCGCCAAAGCGCCCGCCGACGGCTACACCTTGCTCGTGGGCGGCATCTTCAACATCGTCATGAACAAGGCGCTGATCAAGAACATCTCTTACGATCCGCTGCGGGATTTCGTGCCGCTCGGCTTTACCTCCGCCTATCCGTTCGTGCTTCTCGCGCGCCCCGATCTTCCGGTCTCGAATCTTGCCGGCCTCGTCAAATACGCGAAGGAGAGGCCCGGGAGTCTCACCTATGGATCGGCGGGAATCGGGACCTTGCAGCACGTCTGGGGAACGATCCTATTCAAGAGCCTGGGAATGGATGCGCTGCACGTGCCGTTCAAAGGCGCGGCGGCGGCCCATCAGGAGATGATGGCGGGACGCCTCGACCTGTTGTTCGACAACATGTCGGCGTCCAAGCAGTACGTCCAGTCCGGGCGCCTCAAAGGCCTGGCGGTGTCCTCCGCCGGAAGATCGGGCCATCTCCCGGACGTGCCCACGGTCAACGAGGCGGGCCTCGTGAAATTCGAAGGCGAAAGCTGGTTCGGCTTGTTCGCGCCCGCCGCCACGCCTGCTCCAGTTGTCGAGACCTTGCGCAAGGCGCTGACCGGCATCGTCGCCGATCCGGAATTCGCCGCTCGCATAGAGCGCGACGGCGGCCGCGTTCTCGCGATTCCGCCGCGCGAGCAGCAGCGCTTCATGCAGGAGGAGATCGAGCGCTGGACGAAGCTCGTCGTCCAGTATCAGGTGACCATCGACTAGCGCCTGTTTCGGCGCCAAATGCTACGGGGCCTTGTCGGCGGCGGTCGTGAAGGAGTCCGCGAAGAACTCGTTTTCCGGCAGCCTGCATTTCTGGATGAAATCGCGCCGCGCGGAATCCACCATGATCGGCACACCGCAGGCGTACACCTGGTGGCCGGAAAGGTCGGACAGGTCCTCCATCACCGCGCGGTGCACGAACCCCATCCTGCCGGTCCATTTGTCTTCGGGCAGGGCCTCGGAAATCACCGGCACGTACTCGAACCCCGGGTGCTCGGCGGCCCAGCGCTCGGCCAGACCGTTCAAGTAAAGATCCTTCGGGCGGCGGGCGCCCCAGTAAAGCCTCATGGGGCGCGCGACGCCTTTTTTGAACGCGGCCTCGATGACGGCTTTGATCGGGGCGAATCCCGTGCCCGAGGCGACGAGCACGATGGGCTTCTCGGATTCATCGCGCAGGAAGAACGTGCCGAACGGCCCTTCGAAACGCAGGATGTCGCGCTCCTTCATGGTCTTGAACACGTGGTCGGTGAACGCGCCGCCGGGCACGTGCCGCACGTGCAACTGAACGTACTCGTCGTCGTGCGGCGGATTCGCCATCGAGAAGCTGCGCCGCGTGCCATCCTTCAAAAGAATGTCGATGTACTGGCCGGGCAGGAACATCAGGCGCTCGTTCGCCGGGAGCTTCAGATAGACGATCATGGCGTCGTCCGCCGCGCGCTCCAGCTTTTGCACGCGCGCAGGGAGTTTCCTTACCTGGATATCACCCGCCTTGCGCACTTCGCGGGCCTCGATCACCACGTCCGCCAATGGCTTCGCCTGGCAAAAGAGTGCGTAGCCCTGGTCGCGCTCCTCGGCGCTGAGCGCCTTTTCCGAGTAGCGGCCGTAGTCGATCTGGCCATCGATGAGCTTTCCCTTGCAGCTGCCGCAGGCGCCGTCGCGGCAGCCGTAGGGGATCACCAGACCTGCATCGAGCGCCGATTGGAGGATGCTAGCCCCGTCCTGTGCCGGAAACTGGTGGCCGGTGTTGCGGATCGTGACCTGATGCGTCATCGGTGCGCGGAGTAAAATCCCTTCGTGGAAAATCTGCTCATCATCGGTTGCGGCGACGTCGCGCTCGCGCCCCGCGGACGCGGCGCAATGTTACCACGGCGATTCGTGTACCTCTCACTGCAGGATGGTGTTCCCGGAATCAAGGAGGCCGCATGAGCGCCGCGGACGCCTGCCTCGTCATCACCAATCTGCCCGACCGCGACAGCGCGGCAAAGCTCGCGCGCGAGCTCGTGGAAAAGCGCCTCGCTGCATGCATCAATATCCTGTCGCCGTGCCGTTCCATCTATCGCTGGAAGGGCAAGGCCGAGGATGCCGAGGAATTCCCGATGCTCATCAAGACCACCCGCGGCCGCTACGCCGAGCTCGAAGCGGCGATCCGCGCCGGCCATCCCTACGACCTTCCGGAGATCATCGCGGTCCGGTTGACCGGAGGGCTGCCCGCGTACCTCCAGTGGGTAGATTCCGAAACGCGGCCCGCCTGAACTTCATGCGCACCCTGCTGCTGGGTATCCTGTTGCTCTTGCCGGTGCCGGCCGTGCACGCCGCGGGCGCGGACGAGCTGCTCGAGCCCGACAAGGCGTTCCGCTTTTCGGCGCGGGCGCTCGATGCCGCCACGGTGGAGGTGCGCTACGCGATCGCCGACGGCTACTACCTCTACCGGGACCGCTTCCGCTTCGCCGCCGAGCCCGCTTCGGTGACGCTCGGCCCGGCGCAGTTTCCGAAAGGGCAGGTCCACGAAGACAAGTTCTTCGGCAAGCAGGAAATCTACCGCAAGGAAGTGCGCATACGCGTGCCGCTCGAGGCGGCAGGCGCCGAGCGTCTGAAGCTCCTGGTCACCTCGCAGGGCTGTGCCGATCTGGGCGTGTGCTATGTGCCGCAGGTGCAAGGCGCCGAACTTCGTCTTGCTTCGCTGGGCAGCCCGCGCTCGTCGATCTTCAAGGAGAGCGAGCCGTTTGCCTCTTCGCCGGAACGCACCTCGAGTGCGGTGAGCGAAGACGTGCGTTTCGCGGGAGTTCTCGAATCCGGACGGCTCTGGCTGGTTGCGGCGGTGTTTTTCGGCGCTGGGCTTCTGCTCACCTTTACGCCGTGCGTCCTTCCGATGATCCCGATCCTGTCCGGAATCATCGTGGGCGAAGGCCGCACGGTGACGCGCGGGCACGCCGCGCTCGTCTCGCTCGCTTACGTCCTCGGCATGGCAGTGACTTATACCGCCATTGGAATTGCGGCGGCGTTTTCCGGGAACCTGCTTTCCGCGGCGCTGCAGAACGCCTGGGTTCTGGGAGCGTTCGCGGCCGTCTTCGTGGCGCTGGCGCTGTCCATGTTCGGTTTCTACGAGCTGCAGCTGCCCTCCGGCTGGCACGCGCGCCTCACCGAGGCGAGCAACAGGCTGGGGGGGGGCCACTGGGGCGCAGTGGCGCTGATGGGGGCCCTCTCGGCTGCGATCGTTTCTCCCTGCGTCGTCGCGCCTCTTGCGGGGGCCCTGCTCTATATCAGCCAGACGCGAGACGCGGTGCTCGGGGGCGCGGCGCTCTTCTCGATGGCGATCGGAATGGGCGTGCCGCTCGTGCTCGTGGGCGTTTCCGAAGGCCTGGTTCTCCCGAAGTCCGGGCATTGGATGAAGGGGGTCAAGCAGTTTTTCGGTGCGCTGCTTCTCGCCGTGGCGATCTGGATCATCGCGCCGGTGATCCCGGTGGCGGTGCAGATGCTCCTGTGGGCGGCGCTGCTGGTCGGATCGGGAGTGTTCCTGGGCGCGCTCGAGCCTTTGCCTCATGGGGCTTCGGGGTGGAGGCGGCTTTGGAAAACCGTCGGTGTTCTCGGGCTGCTCGCCGGCGTCGCGCAGGGCATCGGGGCGCTTTCAGGGGCACGCGATCCCTTGCGGCCTCTTGCCGGTATTTTTGCGGAATCACCCGAATCGCAAAAGCCGCTCCCGTTCGAAACGGTCAAGACGCTCGCCGATCTGGAGGCGCGCCTGAAGACGGCCCGAAAACCCGTGATTCTCGATTTCTATGCGGACTGGTGCGTATCGTGCAAGGAAATGGAGCGCTTCACGTTCAGCGACCCGCAAGTTCAGGCGCGTTTGACCGGAATAGCGCTCCTGCGCGCCGATGTCACGGCCAACACCGCCGATGACAAGGCGCTGCTCAAGCGCTTTCGCCTGTTCGGGCCGCCGGGGATTGTCTTCTTCGACGCGGGCGGCAGGGAAATCGAGGGCCTGCGCGTGATCGGCTACCAGCCGCCGGAGAAATTCATCAAGTCGCTCGATCTTGCGGCGCGGTACTAAGCCTTTTCCTTAAGCCATCCCGCCGCATCGAGCGCGAAGTAGGTCAGGATACCGTCGGCGCCGGCGCGCTTGAATGCGATGAGCGTTTCCATCACGCATTGCTTCTCGGTGAGCCAGCCGTTCTTGAACGCCGCTTTCAGCATCGAGTACTCGCCGCTGACCTGATAGACGTAGGTCGGGGCCTTGAACTCGTCCTTCACCCGCCGCACGATGTCGAGGTAGGGCATGCCCGGCTTCACCATCACCATGTCCG
>DATHJM010000384.1:0-8100 GCA_035489775.1 Burkholderiales bacterium | reverse complement strand
CTTGGGATCGGGCGCGCCATAGATGAGACGCGCAATGCGCGCATGCATGATCGCCCCGGCACACATCGCGCAGGGCTCGAGCGTCACGTAGAGAGAGCAGCCTTCGAGCCGGTAGTTGCCGAGCGCCGCCGAGGCTTCCCGCAGCGCCTGGATTTCCGCATGGGCACTTGGGTCCTTGCTCGAGATCGGTGCATTGTAGCCGCGGCCGATGACCTTTCCGTCCTTCACCACCAGCGCGCCGACAGGCACTTCGCCGCGCTCGGACGCGCGCACCGCCAGGCGCAGCGATTCGCGCATCCTCGCGGCGTCGAAATCGGCGTCCACGCGCCCTACTCCCACTCGATCGTCGCGGGCGGCTTGCTCGAGACGTCGTAGACCACGCGGTTGATGCCGCGCACTTCGTTGATGATGCGGTTGGAGACTTTGGCGAGCAGTTCGTGCGGCAGCGGCGCCCAATGCGCGGTCATGAAGTCCGAGGTTTGCACGGCGCGCAGCGCGACGACGTACTCGTAGGTACGTCCGTCGCCCATCACCCCCACCGATTTCACCGGAAGAAACACGGCAAAGGCCTGAGCGACGCGGTCGTACCAGCCGGCGACGTGCAGCTCCCCGATGAAGATGGCGTCGGCGCGGCGCAGCAGGTCCGCATATTCGCGCTTCACCTCGCCGAGGATGCGCACTCCCAGGCCGGGCCCCGGGAAAGGATGCCGGAACACCATCTCGCGCGGAAGTTCCAGCGCGAGCCCGAGCTCCCTCACCTCGTCCTTGAAGAGCTCGCGCAAAGGCTCCAGGAGCTTCAGGTGCAGCGTTTCTGGCAGTCCGCCGACATTGTGATGCGACTTGATGGTGTGGGCCTTCTTCGTCTTCGCGCCAGCGGACTCGATCACGTCGGGGTAGATCGTCCCTTGCGCAAGCCATTTGACCTTGGGAAATTTCCCCGCTTCCCGCTGGAACACTTCGACGAACTCACGGCCGATGATCTTTCTCTTCTGCTCCGGGTCGGCGACCCCGGCGAGCGCCGCAAGGAAGCGCTGGGAGGCGTCGACCAGATCGACTTTCACGCCTAGATTCCGCGAGAAAGTCTGCATGACCTCCTGCGCTTCGTTCAGGCGGAGCAAGCCGGTATCGACGAAGACGCAGGTGAGCTGGGCCCCGATGGCGCGGTGGATCAGGGCCGCCGCAACGGCCGAATCGACCCCGCCCGAAAGCCCGAGGAGCACTTCCTCCTTTCCGACTTCGCGGCGGATTTTCTCCACCGCCTCGGCGAGGTAATCGGGCATGTTCCAGCTGCTGCCGCAGCCGCAGATCTCGTGCACGAAGCGGCCGAGGATCGCGCCACCCTGGCGGGTGTGCGTCACCTCCGGATGGAACTGCACTCCGTAGAAATTGCGCGCCTCGTCGGCGATGGCGGCAATCGGCGTCGCATCGTTGCTCGCGATGATCCTGAACCCGGGCGGGAGCGCAGTGACCTTGTCGCCGTGGCTCATCCACACGTCGAGCAGGCCGTGCTTCTCGCCGTTGATCCGGTCCTGGATGCCCTCGAGCAGCTTGGAGTGGCCGCGGGCGCGGACCTCGGCATAGCCGAATTCGCGCACCGGGGAATTCTCGACCTGGCCGCCGAGCTGGGCAGCCATGGCCTGCATGCCGTAGCAGATGCCGAGCACCGGCACGCCGAGCTTGAAGACGGCGTCGGGCGCCTTGGGTGTCTCATCCTCGTACACCGAGGCCGGGCCGCCGGAGAGAATGACCCCGCTCGGGGCGAAGCGGCGGATGAATTCCTCGTCGACGTCGAAGGGATGCAGCTCGCAGTAGACCTTCGACTCCCGGACGCGGCGCGCGATCAGCTGCGAGTATTGCGCGCCGAAGTCGAGGATGAGGATCTTGTCGTGCACTACTCGACCTGGTAGTTCGGGGCTTCCTTGACGATTTGCACGTCGTGCACGTGCGACTCGCGCATTCCGGCGGCGGTGATCTCGACGAACTGCGCGCGGGTGCGCATGGCGTCGATGTCCTCGCAGCCGCAATAGCCCATGCTCGCACGCAAGCCCCCCATCAGCTGCTCGATCACCCGCACCACCGGCCCCTTGTAAGGCACCCGCCCCTCGACCCCTTCGGGAACGAGCTTGTCCGAATGCACCGACGAATCCTGGAAGTAGCGGTCCGCCGCGCCCTGCTGCATGGCGGCGATCGACCCCATGCCGCGATACGATTTGTAGGAACGGCCCTGGAACAGCTCGATCTCGCCGGGCGATTCCTCGGTCCCGGCGAAAAGACTCCCGAGCATCACCGTGTGGGCGCCGGCCGCGACCGCTTTGGCGACGTCCCCGGAAAAGCGCACCCCGCCGTCGGCGACCAGCGGCACGCCGCTTTTCTCGAGCCCGGCAGCGACGTTCTGGATCGCGGTGATCTGCGGGATGCCGACGCCGGCGACCACGCGCGTGGTGCAGATCGAGCCCGGCCCGATGCCGACCTTCACGCCGTCCGCTCCCTGATCGACGAGTGCCTTGGCGCCCTCGGCGGTGGCGATGTTGCCGCCGATCACTTCCGCCGACCCGGCATTGCGCTTGATCCACTTCAGCCGGTCGAGCACGCCTTGCGAATGCCCGTGCGCCGTATCGACGACGATCACGTCCACGCCCGCCTCGACGAGCGCCGCGACGCGCTCCTCGGTGCCTTCGCCGACACCGACCGCGGCGCCGACGCGCAGCTTGCCGTGCTGGTCCTTGGTGGCGTACGGATGCTCGCTCGATTTCAGGATGTCCTTCACCGTGATCAGGCCGCGCAGCTCGAAGCCGTCCCGCACCACCAGCACGCGCTCGAGCCGGTGCTTGTGCAGGAGCTCGCGGGCTTCCTCCGGGCTTGCGCCTTCCTTTACGTACACCAGCCGGTCGCGCGGGGTCATGATGGCGCGCACCGGCTGGTCGAGGTTGGTCTCGAAGCGGTAGTCGCGGTTGGTGACCATGCCGACGACCTTGCCCTTCTCGACGACCGGGAATCCCGACACCCGATGCTGCTGCGTGAGCGCGAGGAGCTCCCGGACCGAGATTTCGGGCGATACCGTGACCGGATCGCGGAGCACGCCCGATTCGTAGCGCTTGACCTTGGCGGCCTCTGCGGCCTGCTTCTTCGGCGGAAGATTCTTGTGGAGGATGCCGATGCCGCCCTCTTGCGCGATAGCGATCGCGAGCCGCGACTCGGTCACGGTGTCCATCGCCGCGGAGACGAGCGGGATGTTGAGCTGGATGTTGCGCGTCAGCCGGGTCTTGAGGCTGACATTGCGAGGCAGGACGCTGGAGTGGGCCGGTACGAGAAGGACGTCGTCAAAGGTGAAAGCCTTCTGGACTTGACGCATTGCCACACCCAAAAGTCGGATTATACGCCGGTCGCATCTGCCGGTAAATTCTCGGGTCTCGCGTGCACCGTTCATTGACTGCCGCGTTAAAACTCGCTATGGTGCGCCTCACCCGATGAAGCGAAAACCCGTCATGATTCGGATCGCGTTGTTTGCCGTCGCATTTCTTGCCGCGGCGGGCGCGCAGGCGCAGGTCTACAAGTGCGTCGATGCCGCCGGGAAAGTCGTCTATACGCAGGACCCGTGTCCGGCGAACATGAAATCGGACACGATGACCCGCAACCGCCCGTCGGCGCCGGCCGCTCCCCCCGCTGACCCGTCCGCGGACAAGACGGACAAGGCGGACAAGGCGGCAAAAGGCGACGCTGCCAAGAGCGCCGCTCCCAAGACTGCGGCCGAGCAGGAGCAGGCGTTCCGCAAACGCCAGCAGGATCAGGCGAAGGCCGCCAAGGAATCCGAGCAGAAATCCGCCGAGGCGCAGCGCAAGGGAGAGAATTGCCGCAGCGCCAAGGAACGCCTCACGCAATTCGAGATCGGCGGGCGCATGTCCCGCATCAATGCGCAAGGCGAGCGTTACTACCTCGAGGATGCGCAGATCGAGCAGGAGAAGGCACGCGCGCGCGCCGAAGTTGCGCTCCACTGCAACTGACCTTCATTCTTTCGCGCGCTTCCTTGCAGCGCGCATCCGCCTGACGTCCTTGGGGTCGGCCCGCAGCGGCCGGTAGATTTCGACCCGGTCGCGGTCGCGCAAAATCGTGTTGCCTGGAACCAGCTTCCCATGGATTCCCACCCGCGCCGGGTCGAACTCCGGAATTCCTTCGGACAGGCCGCTCACCCGGATCGCGTCTTCGACGGTGCTTCCTTCAGGCAGCAGAATGCGGCGCAGTTCCTGCCGGCCGGGGACCGCCAGCACCACATCGATCTTGATTTTCGAAAGGTTCATGTATTGCCGAACCGGTCATTCGCGCGGCGCTCGAACGCATCGACAAAGCTGTCCGCGATGTGGTGGAACACCGGTCCGACCGCTTTCTCGATCAATGTGTTCGCAAATTCGTAACGCAAGCTCAATTCCACCTTGCAGCCCTTTTCCGAAAGCCGGGTAAACAGCCAGCTTCCTTCCAAGGTTCTGAAAGGCCCCGAAACCAGTTTGATGTCGATGCGTGCGCCGGGTTGATTGATATTTTCGGTAGTGAACTGTTGTTTCAGGCCGCGGAAGTTGATGTACAGGGCGGCGACCGTCCGCTCAGGCTCATTCACCGAAACGGCCACTCGCTCGCACCAGGGCAGGAACTGCGGATAGGATTCGACGTCTGCGACCAGCGAATACATCTCTCGGGCTGTGTGGCCCACCAACGCAGAGCGATCTATGACAGTCATCGTTGTAAAATCGGGGAATCATATAAGGAAACCCGATTTCCGTGACGATCGTAGAAAATCGCAAGGCGTCGCATGAGTATTTCATCGAGGAGCGCTACGAGGCGGGCGTCGCCCTGGAAGGGTGGGAGGTCAAGGCCATCCGTGCCGGACGCGCGCAGCTGAAAGAAGCCTACGTGATCGTGAGTAACGAAGAGATTTTCCTCATCGGCGCGCATATCAGCCCGCTTTCAGCCGCGTCCACCCACGTGAACCCCGATCCCGTGCGCACGCGAAAGCTCCTGCTTCACGCGGAGGAGATCCGCCGCCTCATCGGGAAAGTCGATCGCGCCGGATACACCCTGGTGCCGCTCGACCTGCACTACGTGCGCGGGCGAGTCAAGATCAACATCGGTCTGGCAAAAGGCAAGAAGCAGTACGACAAGCGCGCCGACGAAAAAGAAAAGGACTGGAAGCGCGAGCAGCAGCGGTTGATGCGCTCGCGGTAGACAGTCGGCCCCAACGCCCATCCAGCGCAGCCCAAGGGGCCCCTTGCGGCGCCGTCGTACAGCGTTGGAGACTGGGCCTTATCAGGGGAAAGCGCCGAGGGGAATGTGCTGCGTTGGATGGGCGACGCCGTCGATGGCCCGCCGTACTAGCTTGCCGTCACCTTCGCCTTGGCCGGTGTGTCGGCTTCGCGTGACAACTGCAACCAGGTATCGACCACGGTATCGGGGTTGAGCGACAGGCTCTCGATGCCTTCCTGGACCAGCCACTGAGCGAAATCGAGATGGTCCGAGGGCCCCTGCCCGCAGATGCCGACGTATTTCCCGGCCTTGCGGCAGGCCTGGATCGCCAGTCGCAGCATGGCTTTCACCGCCGGATCGCGCTCGTCGAACGCGTCAGCCACGAGTCCGGAGTCGCGGTCCAGGCCGAGCACCAGCTGCGTGAGATCGTTCGACCCGATCGAGAATCCATCGAAGTACTCGAGAAACTGCTCGGCGAGCACCGCGTTCGAGGGCAGCTCGCACATCATGATGAGCCGCAGGCCGTTCTCCCCGCGCTTCAAGCCGTTCTCGGCGAGCAGCTCGATCACCCGGGCGCATTCCCCCAGCGTGCGAACGAACGGCACCATGATCTCGACGTTGGTGAGTCCGAGCTCGTTTCTGACCCGGCGCATCGCCTGGCATTCCATCTCGAAGCAATTGCGGAACGACTCTGCCACGTAGCGCGAGGCGCCGCGGAAACCGAGCATCGGATTCTCTTCGTCGGGCTCGTAGCGCGCACCGCCGATCAGCTTCTTGTACTCGTTCGATTTGAAATCCGACAGGCGGACGATCACCGGCTTCGGCCAGAAAGCCGCCGCGATGGTCGCGACGCCTTCGGTCAGCTTCTCCACGAAAAAGGCGCGCGGGTCCGTGTAACCCCGGGCCGCATGCTCCACCTCGCGCTTGAGGTCGCCGGGGAGATCCGGATACTCGAGCACCGCCCTCGGATGCACGCCGATCATGTTGTTGATGACGAATTCCAGGCGGGCGAGGCCGACACCCCAGTTGGGCAGCGCCTGGAAGTCGAATGCGAGCTGGGGATTACCGATATTCATGGTGATTTTCACCGGGCATTTCGGCATCTCGCCGTGATCCCGGGACGTGACTTCGACCTCGAGGATGCCGCGGTAGATGTTTCCGGTGTCCCCTTCGGCGCAGGACACGGTGCAGGGCTCGCCGTCCTTGAGCGCGGTGGTGGCGTCGCCGCAGCCGACCACCGCGGGGATGCCGAGCTCGCGGGCGATGATCGCGGCGTGGCAGGTGCGGCCGCCGCGGTTGGTGACGATCGCCGCGGCACGCTTCATCACCGGCTCCCAGTTGGGGTCGGTCATGTCGGTGACGATGATGTCGCCCGGCTTGATGCGGCTCATTTCCGAGGCATCCTTCAGGACGCGCACGGTACCCGCCCCGATCTTGTGACCGATGGCGCGGCCCGTAGCGAGCACTTCGGATTTCTGCTTCAGGAGGAACCGCTCCTGCCCTTCCGCCGATTTGCGGGATTTCACGGTCTCGGGTCTCGCCTGCAGGATGTAAATCCCGCCGTCCGAGCCGTCCTTGGCCCACTCGATATCCATCGGCCGCTGGTAGTGTTCTTCGATCTTCAGCGCGAAGCGCGCAAGCTCGATCACATCCTCGTCGGTGAGGCAGAAGCTGTTGCGCTCGGCCTGGGACACATCCACCGTCTTCACCGAAAGGCCCGCTTGAGCCTGGTCCGCGAACACCATCTTCTGCAATTTCGAGCCGAGGCTGCGCCGGATCACGGGGAACTTGCCGCCGCGCAGCATCGGCTTGTGGACGTAGAACTCGTCGGGGTTGACCGCGCCCTGAACGACCATTTCACCCAGGCCCCACGCGGCCGTGATGAA
The DNA here is from genome assembly GCA_035489775.1 of Burkholderiales bacterium. GTDB lineage: Bacteria > Pseudomonadota > Gammaproteobacteria > Burkholderiales > SG8-39 > VBDM01. The sequence goes on along the minus strand of DATHJM010000384.1, from coordinate 982 downwards.
TACCACGTCCTGGAAGCCGGATTCAGTGTCGAGGGTGAACATCACGCCGCTCGCGGCGAGATCGCTGCGCGCCATGCGCTGCACGCCGGCGGAGAGCGCCACCGCGGAATGCCCGAATCCCTTGTGGACGCGGTAGGAGATGGCGCGGTCGTTGTACAGCGAGGCGAACACGTTCTTGAGCGCGGCCATGACGTTGGGGAGGCCGCGGATATTGAGGAAGGTTTCCTGCTGTCCGGCGAAAGAGGCGTCGGGCAGGTCTTCGGCCGTGGCGCTGGACCGCACAGCCACCGATACGCTCTCGTCGCCCCCGGTCAGCTCCTCGTACGCCTTTCCGATCTCGGACTGGAGCTGCTTCGGAAGGCTCGCCGCCTCGATCCAGCCGCGGATCTCCGCTCCGCAGCGCTCGAGCGCCGCGACGTCATCGGCATCGAGCCCCTTCAAGCGCGCATCGATACGGGCAGCGAGGCCGCCCTGGCCGAGGAACTCCCGGAACGCATCGGCGGTGGTGGCAAACCCGCCGGGGACCCGGATTCCCGCCTGGGAGAGCTGGCCGATCATCTCGCCCAGCGACGCGTTTTTCCCGCCGACCTGCTCGATGTCTCCCATTCCGAGCCGGTCGAAATTCACTACGTATTTGAGCCGAGCCATGAAACCGTTCTTCGTCGCGGTTGAAGGATCATCCTGAAACCGTTATGTTACAGGCAGCGCATCTCCCGCGCAGCCAAATACCCCGCCTGGCCCCCTTTTCATGCCCGCCCCCCGCCGAACCATCTTCTTCGTCTCCGACGGCACCGGGATCACGGTAGAGACGCTTGGCCACAGCCTGCTGACGCAGTTCGACGACATCGAATTCAACGAGATGACCGTCCCCTTCATAGACTCGGTCGAGAGGGCCCAGGCCTGCGTGACCCGAATCAACGAGGCTTCAGCCACGGGAAACGGCCGGCCTGTCGTCTTCACCACGCTAGTCAACGCCGAGATA
>DATHJM010000383.1:0-7631 GCA_035489775.1 Burkholderiales bacterium | reverse complement strand
GGGCCTGTCCTCGATGATAAGAATCGCGGCCACGATCTCCCCAGAATTTCATCCGATGCCGATGCCAGAGCGCGTGCTTCGGCCTGTTCCCAGACAACTGACGCGAGGTTAATTATGCCTCCGTCATGCGTCAGTATTGGTAACGAATATGTCACAGAGAGTGAGCCGAAAGGAGGGGTCCAGGAGCCCCGTCCCAGAATTACCTGCGCCCATGCCGGGCGTACTGACAAAGCAGGCCTGGCAAAACGGCTCTGCTTACGGCCGCATCATCGCTCGGCCTTGAACCACTCGAGAGCGGCCGCCTGGTCTCGAAAACTCCGGACGTTAACCCCATGCTGCCGCCCTATCAGTTCGATGTACTGATGAGAGATGCCCAGTTCTTCGGAATCGCCAAGCAGGGCAATCTTGTGCGACGGATCCACGCTGAGTTTCCTGAAGTACGAGAGAAACCCCGACCTCTCGACCGTGAAAACGGGGTTCGAGGAGCGAACCGACATGAGCACCCGTGATCGCTCATGCTTCATCGCCGCGCTGGCGACGAGTTGCAGAAACTCCCTCGTCTCCTCCATCGTCTCCCGATTGAACAATTCGGCCCACAGGTAATCCGGCTCGATAGTAATTTTGTACAACATGCTCACCGGGCGCTGCGCCTCCCTCCAATTCGAGTCCATGGAAAAATCGACCTCCTCGTCCGCAGGTTCAGACCAGTCGAGCAAGGAAACATTATTTACTACTTAGTACCAAGGAGAAATTAAAAATTGCTGCGACAGCGAATGGCCTGGACGGATGTCGGGTTTCCCCCATCAGGAGAGTCCTGACAAACCTGTTCCGCGATTCGTCGTGCATGGGGAACCAACCGGACTTGACCCCTGCGCGGCCATTTACGGATAATCCAGCACGTAGCGAGACAGCTAATTCGCGTCGCTGTATCACGACAGAAAGATCACGATTGCGCTATAGCACACGAAGATTGGACTCCCTATCATTCACTGAGTCTGTCCTGCACGCACGCCACCCCTCCCGGTGCGCATACAGGTAGGCAACCCCGGCACCCAGCCGGGGTTTTTTTTCGCGGTGCGACCTGCCTTATCAACTACGTTGCCTCAGAGGAAACAACGGATTTGTCGGTCAATTCGGCCTTCAGCGCTTGCACTTCCTGCTCGAGTAGCGCATAAGTCGCCTCCGCTTTTTCGCGGTCGTTTTTCAAGCTCAGGTCTTCCAGTATTCCTGCCGTCTCCTGCGCCGCAGTAGCGGAAAGGCTACGGAACATCCCGCGCAAGGTGTGGACGTCGTAGGCAAAGCGGCCAGCGTTCCCGGCTTTCATCGCCTCGCGGGCGCTCGACATGAGCGGCTCGCATTCCTGCAAGAACAGGTTCGTAATTTCGCCGAGCAACTGCACGTCGCCATCGACTCGATCAAGCAACGCCGCCCGATCGAGCACGATCTTTTTGGTTTCCGCCGGTTTCGGCCGCCCGTCGCCGACTGGATGCAGCCGTTCGATGGCTTCGAGCAGCATCGCCGGCTGGATCGGCTTGATCAAATAGCCGTCCATGCCCGCCTCCAGGCAGCGCTCGCGATCGCGCGCCATCGCATGCGCCGTCAGTGCGACGATGGGAATGTATCCGCCGGTGATTTTTTCCCGGTTTCGAATCGCCGCGGTCGTTTCAATCCCGTCCATTCTGGGCATCTGCACGTCCATGAGGACAAGATCGAAATGTTTGCGTTCGAGGGTCTCCAGCGCCGCAGCGCCGTTGTCCGCCGCAACGACTCTGTGACCCGCTTTCTCGAGCACATGCTGGGCAAGCCTGCGGTTTACGGGATTGTCCTCGACCAGCAAAATATCCTTTGCAGGTTTGATCCTTTGCGCGGCCCTCGACGCCGCCGGTGCGCGCCGGGCTCCGCTCCGGGACGAGGTGCCGACCGCGGAGCGGACCGCATCCAGCAGTTCCGACTGCTTGACCGGTTTGGTCAGGCAGGACAAGACCTCGCTATCGAGACGGGCGCCTTTTTCCTCGCGCCGCAGGGCCGAACCGAGCACCATCACGGCCTGGCGCCCCAGGCGCGGGCTCTTCCGTATCTGCGCGGCGAGTTCGTAGCTATCCACGCCCGGCAGGGTGTCATCCAGGAGCACTAGCCGGAACGGTGCCTTTGCCCCGTTCGCCCGTTCCAGGATTTCCGTCGCGGATTTACCGCTCTCCGCTTCGTGCGCTTCGATGTTCCATCGTCTCAGCGTGTCCACGAGGATGCGGCGGCTCACGGGATGGTCTTCCACCACCAGGGCCCGGAGTCCCTTGAAATCGACGGCGGCCTGTTCGGCTGTCGTCGCCTGCAGGCCAAACCGTACCGTGAAGTGGAAAATGCTTCCCTTGCCCGGCTCGCTTTCGACCCAGATTCTTCCGTCCATCATTTCCGCCAGGCGCGCCGAGATGGTCAACCCCAGTCCGGTGCCCCCGTAAACGCGCGTCGTCGAGGTGTCGCCTTGCAGGAACGGCGCAAAGATGGCGGCCTGTTTTTCCTTCTCGATGCCGACGCCGGTGTCGCTTACGGCGAAATAGCAGGTCACTTCGCCGTGATCGCTCGATTGGGGCTGAACGCGCATTACCACTTCGCCGCGCTCGGTGAACTTGACGGCGTTACCCACCAGGTTGAGCACGATCTGGCGCAACCTGACCGGGTCGCCGAGCAGCGCGTCGGGGGTGTCGGGCGCGATTTCACAGGCGAGTTCGAGACCCTTCCTGTGGGCCTCGAGCGCCAGCGTTTTCATGGTGTCACCCAGGCTCTCGCGCAGCGAAAACGGGATGGTCTCGACTTCAAGCCGCCCGGCTTCGATCTTGGAGAAATCCAGAATGTCGTTGATGACCGTCAAGAGGGAGCCGCTCGAGGCTTTTACGAGATCAAGGTACTCGCGCTGCTCCGGCGTCAGAGTCGTCTGCAGGGCGAGCTCGGTCATGCCCATGATGGCATTCATCGGAGTCCGGACTTCGTGACTCATATTGGCCAGAAACTCCGACTTTGCGAGACTCGCCGCCTCGGCCGCCTGCTTCGCCTTGTGCAGATCCCCTTCGGCCTGCTTGCGCATCTCGATTTCTTTCTGCAGCAGGTCGTTCGCCGCGAGCAGGCTCGCGGTCCGCTCGCGTATTTTGGTCTCGAGGCTCTCGTTGACCCTGGACAACTCCCGTTCCGCGCTTTTGCGCTGGATGACCTGCGTCGCGAGCTCCGCGCTCTTGCTGTACAAATCGACGAACACCGCCACCTTCGACTTCAAGATGTCGGGGTTCACCGGCTTCAGAATGTAATCCACGGCGCCGATTTCATATCCCCGGAATACCGATTGCGCGTCTTCGAGGGCCGCAGTGAGGAAAATGATCGGCGTGTGGCGGGAACGTTTGAGCTTGTGGATCCACGTGGCGGTTTCGAAACCGTCCATTTCGGGCATCCGGATATCGAGCAGAATGAGCGCGAAGTCGGTTTTGAGAATCTGTCTCAGCGCCTCCTTTCCCGACCCGACCGCCAGCACGTTCCGGTCGGGCCCGGAAAGGAGCTGTTGCATCGCAGCCAGGCTATGCCGCTCGTCATCGACGACGAGAATGTTAGCTTGCGATGAGCTGGACACTGCCCTCTCCGGTCACTTGGCGAGTCCGACCCGCAGGAGCGACAAAAGCTGTTCGATATTGACGGGCTTGGAGATGTAGTCCGAGGCGCCGGCCTCGATGCATTTCTCGCGGTCCCCCTTCATCGCTTTCGCGGTCACCGCGATGATCGGAAGATTCTTGAATTCCTCCAGCCTGCGAATGATCCGGATCGTGTCGTATCCGTCGAGCTCGGGCATCATGATGTCCATGAGGACCACCTCGATCTCGGGATTGTTTTTCAGCGTCTCGAGCCCGTCTTTGCCGTTCTCCGCGTTGAGTACCGTTAGCCCGTGCTGCTCCAGGGCCCCGGTCAAAGCGAATATGTTTCTTATGTCGTCGTCGACAATCAGCACTTTTCTGCCGGCCAGATCCGGCGTCGCCCTTTGGATGGTAGCCAGCAGCTGGTGGCGCTTGTTCGTCGGCAGGTCGTTGACCGTCTGATGGAGGAACAGCGTCGTCTCCTCCAGAACGCCTTCGAGGGTTCGCGCGCTTTTCAGGACGGCGATTTCCGCCAGCTTTTTGAGCTTGTCCCGCTCGCTGCCGCTGAGGGCGTCCGTTTCATAGATCACGATCGGCAATTCGGACGCCGTTTCGGACTGGACGATCTTCTTGATGAGGTCTATCGCCGTCATATCGCGAAGCGTCGTACCGAGCACCATGCAATCGAACTGGTTTTTCCGCAGGGCATCGAGGGCCTGCTTGCCGGCGCGTACACCCGTGATCTGAACGTCCTCCCCGCGCAGGGCTTCGGTGATGCTCGCCCGCTCGGCGTCGTCGCCATCGACGACGAGCAGAGTTCTGATCTCGTGTTCGATCATCCTGCGCGTCTTGGCGAGGGCTTCCTGGAGCGCTTCCTTCACCGCAGGCTTTTGCACCGCCCCCAGGGCTCCCATGTGAAGGCATTTGTGCATCTGGTCGGTCACGGAGATGACGCTCACGGGGATATGCCGCGTTTCCGGATCGTGTTTCAGGAGATCCAGGACCGCCCATCCATCCATGTCCGGAAGGTTCAGGTCCAGCGTGAGCGCGTCGGGCGCGAGTTGCTTGACCAGAACGAGCGCAGTGCTGCCGTCCAGGGCAACCACGCCCTTGAACCCGCTTTCGCGCGCGACGTCGAGCAGCGTCGCGGCGAACTTCGCGTCGTCTTCGACGATCAGGACGACCCGGTCGCCGGGCTGGATGCTCTCGCGGTCGTCGCTCACTTGTGGCTCCGGGGGCACCGCACGCGCTTTCAGCGCCGGGCTCACGCTCGATCGCTTGGCGTAAGCCGGGCCTAGCTTGGGCTCTTCAGGGACTGCTTTCGGAGTTCTAGCCTCGGTTTTGGCCTCGATCTTCGCCTCGGTTCTCGCCTCGCCCTCCACCGGATCGTGGGTGAGCGGCAGGTAAAGCGTGAACGCGCTGCCTTTGCCCGGGGTGCTTTCGACCCGGATTTCTCCGCCAAGCAGGCGCGTGAGCTCGCGGCTGATGGAAAGTCCCAGTCCGGTGCCGCCGTATTTGCGGCTGGTGGTGCCGTCGACCTGCTGGAAGGCCTCGAAAATGACCTTTTTCTTGTTTTCGGGAATTCCGATCCCGGTGTCCGTCACGACGAACGCCACGACCTTTTCCGCCGCATCCAGTTGCGGGTGGCCGGCACTCCAACCGGTCTTCACCGGGGAAATCCGCAGGGTCACGTCGCCCTTTTCAGTAAACTTGAACGCATTCGAGAGCAGATTCTTCAGGATCTGCTGGAGCCGCTTCTCATCGGTGTGAATCACTGCAGGCAGGTCGGGAGCCGTGTCCAAAGTGAACTCCAAGCCCTTGTCCTGGGCAACCTGGCGGAAGGTCCGCTCGACGTAGTCCTGCAGCCCGGAGAAGCGTTCGGGCGCAATGTCGAGCGTGACGGTACCCGATTCGATCTTGGCCAGATCGAGAATATCGTTGATGAGGGAAAGAAGATCCGTGCCGGCGGCATAGATGGTCTGCGCGTAATCGATCTGCTTCGGCATGAGATTGCTGCCCGCGTTGTCCGCGAGCAGCTTCGCCAGGATCAGCAGGCTGTTCAAGGGCGTTCGCAGCTCGTGCGACATGTTGGCCAGAAACTCGGACTTGTAGCGCGAGGAGAGCGCGAGTTGCTCGGCCTTTTCCTCGAGCGCGGCTTTTGCCTGCTCGACTTCCCGGTTCTTGAATTCGACCTGCCTCATTTGCTCCGAAAGGAGCTTGGCCTTCTCTTGGAGCTGCTCGTTGGTGCGCTGCAGCTCCTCTTGCTGATTCTTGAGCAGTCTTTCCGAGTTCTGCAGATTCTGCGCCTGCTGCTCCAGACGGTCGTTGGTTTCCTTGAGCTCGTCCTGCTGGCTCTGCAGCTCCTTGGTGAGCGATTGCGACTGCTCGAGCAAGCCCTCGGTGCGCATGTTTGCCTCGATGGTGTTGAATACGACTCCGATACTTTCAGTCAGCTGATCGAGAAAAGACAGGTGCGTCTCGCTGAACTTCTTGAGCGAAGCCAGCTCGACGACCGCCTTCACCTCGCCTTCGAACAGCACTGGCAGGATGATGATGTTGAATGGCGTGGCGGAACCGAGAATCGAGCTGACGCGGACGTAGTCCTCGGGGACATCCTCGAGCAGAATGCGCTTCTTCTCGTAAGCGCATTGCCCTACCAGGCCCTCGCCGATCCGCAGTGTTTTCGAAAGGTGCTTGCCCGGCTTGGATGCGTAGCTGGCGAGCAGTTCGAGACTGGGCTCGTCGCCGCGCTTCACCTGAGTGTAGAAGACGCCTTGCTGAGCGTTCACGAGCGGCGTCAGCTCCGAGAGCACCAGCTTCGATACCGTCACCAAGTCGGTGTGACCTTGCAGCATCTGCGTGAATTTTGCGAGATTGGTCTTGAGCCAGTCCTGCTCGTTGTTCTTGAGGGTCGTGTTCTTGAGATTGCGGATCATCTCGTTGATGTTGTCCTTCAGGACTGCCACTTCCCCCATCGCTTCCACCATGATCGATCGCGTGAGATCGCCCTTTGTCACCGCCGTCGCGACCTCCGCGATGGATCGCACCTGGGTCGTGAGGTTCGCCGCCAACTGATTCACGTTGTCGGTGAGATCGCGCCACAGTCCGGCGGCGCCCGGCACCTTCGCCTGGCCGCCGAGCTGACCCTCGACGCCGACTTCGCGGGCAACCGTCGTCACCTGATCGGCGAATGTCGCCAGCGTGTCGATCATGCCGTTGATGGTGTCGGCCAGCGCCGCGATTTCGCCTTTCGCCTCGAAGGCCACTTTTCTCTTCAGGTCACCCTTTGCCACGGCGGTCACTACCTGTGCTATCCCACGCACCTGGTTGGTGAGGTTTGCCGCCATGGCGTTCACGTTGTCGGTCAAGTCCTTCCAGGTCCCGGCCACCCCGGGCACCTGCGCCTGGCCCCCGAGATTTCCATCGGTGCCCACCTCGCGCGCCACCCGCGACACCTCCGAGGCAAACCCATTCAACTGATCCACCATGGTGTTGATCGTGCTCTTCAGCTCCAGAATCTCGCCCTTCACATCCACCGTGATCTTCTTCGACAGGTCGCCCTTCGCAACCGCCGTGGTCACCTCCGCGATGTTGCGCACCTGCCCCGTGAGGTTCGCCGCCATGGCGTTCACGTTGTCGGTCAAGTCCTTCCAGGTCCCGGCCGCTCCGGGCACCTGCGCCTGGCCGCCCAGTTTCCCGTCGGTGCCCACCTCGCGCGCCACCCGCGACACCTCCGAGGCGAACCCATTCAACTGATCCACCATCGTGTTGATCGTGCTCTTCAGCTCCAGAATCTCGCCCTTCACATCCACCGTGATCTTCTTCGACAGGTCGCCCTTCGCGACCGCCGTGGTCACCTCCGCGATGTTGCGCACCTGGCCGGTGAGGTTCGCCGCCATGGCGTTCACGTTGTCGGTGAGGCCTTTCCAGGTCCCGGCCACCCCGGGCACCTGCGCCTGGCCGCCCAGTTTCCCATCGGTGCCCACCTCGCGCGCCACCCGCGACACCTCCGAGGCAAAC
>DATHJM010000382.1:0-2154 GCA_035489775.1 Burkholderiales bacterium | reverse complement strand
GTCCGCTCGCAGCAGCCGGTCGGTGGCTGCGAGCCGCACATCGAGCGCGCCAATCTCCGCTCCGAGCGCTTCCTGCCGCGAGCGCATCGCCGTGACTTCCGCGCCCGAGATGGTCGCCTGCATTTCGCCGCACAGCGTCCGCGCCTGGCGCAGGCTGTCGCGGATGAACTCGCGCGTGTAGTCGGTGCTGTTCAGATACTCGGTCAGCTCGTTCTGGAATGCGTCGAACGTCGGAAGCCGGAAATCGTTGCCGTCCGCGCGCGAGAGTGACGTGGAGGCCGCGTGGAGCAGGTCCACCGCGTGAATGCGCACCCGGCCGCTGTCGTACGCCGCGCGCAGCGGACCCGCCATCGAAAGCGTCTTGAACGCTTCCAGCACCCGCTCGGGGTTTTCGCTTTCCGCGCTGGGACGCAGGCTGCCGTCCGGGGCGAGATCGCGTTTGCTCACGTCCACGTTCACCACGATGAAAATCCGGCTGAAAAGTCCCAGCAGTTGGGTGAACTCCGCGAAGACCTGTTCGAGGAAAAGATTGTCCGTTTTCACCACGAAGACCGCGCACGCCGCACTGTGGCGAAATTCCCGCGTGAGCACGTCGTAACCGAAGTTCATCCGGCTGTACAACCCCGGAGTGTCCACGAGGACCATCGCGGATTCGCCGAGCGCCGGCACGGGCAACTTGATGTCCACGCGCCGGATTGCCTCCGGAAAACTTGTCCCCGGATCGAACGCCTCCTCGCGCTCTTCCGCCGCGCGGATTTGGTCGGCGAGCGCCCGGTGCGCGTCCTCCACCACGCTCTTGAGTTCCAGCCCGCTGGCGAAAACGGATTCGCGCCCGTTGTAGCGCGTCACCGAATAGCGCGCGGAATCGGAGTCCTGCACGAAGACGAGGCAGGGATATCCCGGCAGCGACGTGACCTCGCTGACGTACGCTCCGCTGATGGCATTCATCAGCGTGCTTTTTCCGCTCTTCAGCGGCCCGAAAATCAGCAGATACGCATGCTGGTTTTCGAGCTTGTCCGTGAGCGAGCGCAGCCGCGCCCGCAGATCGTTCAGCGTCGCGAGCGGCAATTGCAGTTCGTTGCCGCCGTGCTCGAACTGTGCCGCTGTCTTCTGCAGCGCGACCGGCAGCGTCCCGAGACTTTGTGAACACACGGCGCAAAAATGGGAAATCTCGGTCTTCATTCGTGCGTACCGTCTTTTTTTTCCGCGTCGCGGTCAACGCCGCGTGAAGGAAAATGCAAAGCTGCCGCTCGCTGATGGACCGCGGGATGGCAGCCAAAGACCGCATGACACGCCCGAGACGCGCGATGCACGCGCGATGCCCACGCCGCCGGAGCCGAAGGCCCTGGACTGCGGCAGCCTGCTCTCAGCATTACCCACAAGTCGGCGAGCCGATTTCAATCCCAACGAGGTCGCGGCGACGCCGAGTAGCACAGGCTTCCAGCCTGTGGGGACAGCGGGCGTCCCGCCTGCTGGGTCGTGGGCTCTCGTCTGGTGATTGGCCAGCGGAAGGAACACCCGGCAGGATGCCCGGTGTCCCCACAGGCTGGAAGCCTGTGCTACTCGTGCGCGACGCGACCCCGTCGGGGAACCCACCTCGCCGACTTGTGGGTAATGCTCAGAGCCTGCTGCCGCTCTGCGGGGGCCGCAGCCTGCTGCGGGCGGGTGGGGAGTCGGAACGGGAGCCGTGGTTGGAAAATGTGCGGCTGCGAATGTCGTCCGGGGCGGCGGCATACCCCGAAACCGCCGCCCCGGACCATGCTCCAAACACACGTCTATTTTCCGTCATCCCGGCCAGTTCGTCAAATCGCCGCAGCGCTTCGACAGGAGCGTAGCACAGTGCGTCCCGCCTGTGGGGACAACGGGCATCTTGCCCGCAGTCTGCTGGTGCCTCGCACCTTTCCGCCACAGACAGCGGGCAGGATGCCCGCTGGCCCCACAGGCGGGACGCACTGTGCCACGACTCGCCCGCTTCCAAATGGCGTGCGGCATTGACATTGACCGTCTTTATCCGGGCGAATAGCTCCGATTCCCAATATGCCGCGCAAGACCTCCCGTCATCCAGGCGATGCTGAGCCGGCGCGCTGTTCGCACCACATGAAAACAATCGCGATGCTGCTCGCTTTTCTTGTCTCGCCGGTTCTCGTCCGCGCG
>DATHJM010000381.1:0-3096 GCA_035489775.1 Burkholderiales bacterium | reverse complement strand
TGCCGATGAAGGCGATGCGGCGGAGCGCCATTACGTCCGCGCCTCGGCGTATGCGATGGGCATAGGTTGTCCTGTCCCGTGACGCGCATATCGAGGCGATATGCCGTTGGTCGATACCGTTGATTAAGATTTGGCGTGGCTAAGGCGTCGCATTTCGGGACATGCGCTGTTGAAGCGATCCGATTCCGCTACCTGATCAGATGGCTACTCGGGCCCCAGAATGCAACCGGGTAAGTGGCCCTAAAGGCCGTCGCGCCCATAGATATATGCAACGTTGCGGGAAAAGGGCACGGCGGGACGGCGTCTCAAAAAGCTGCCGTCCCGCGCCATGCATTCACGCCTCACGCCGCCTGGACGAGTTCCGCGTTGAGATGCTTCAGCCGCGGCATCACTTCCTGCTTCAACAGCCGCAGCGAATTGTGCCAGGCCTCGGGCTTGTGCTTGTAGTCGAAGCCGAACACCAGCAGCGTGCCGAAACCACCGACCTCGCGGTAGATGGTCTCGATCTTCTCGGCTACCGTCGACGGCGAGCCGACAACCCAGTTGTGGCGGGCGCAGTAGTCGACCGTGACGTCGCTGTCCGGCACGTCGGGCGCGTGCTTGAGATAGTCCTTGAAGCCGAAGTTACCGAGCAGCGGCAGGAAATATTCGCCCATCATCCGGCCCATCATGTCGCCGGTGGAAAGCTTCCAGGCCTCCTCGTCGGTATCGGCGACACAGACCTCGCGCACCAGCCGCCAGTCCTGCCGGCTCGGCTTGCGGCCGGTCTTGGCGGCGCCGGCCAACACGGAATCCCAATGGCTTGTGACATAGGCCGGGTTGAGATTGAGGCTCATCGGAATGTAGCCGCGTTCGCCCGCGAGTTTCAGGGTGTCCGAGCCCTTGCTCAAGCCGGCAACGCCGATCGGCGGATGCGGCGCCTGCAGTGGCTTGAGATGGGGTTTAAGGGAATCGAACATGGCGTCGGGTTTGGTCACCGTCCAGAATTTGCCGGTGTGGGTCCACGGGGCGTCTTCGGTCCACATCCGCAAAATGATCTCGAGCGCCTCGCGGGTCATGTCGCGGTTCTGGCCCGACATGCCGTCGACGTTGAACATCGCCCAGTCGCTCGGCAGGCCGGAGGCCGCGACGCCGAAATTCAGGCGGCCGCCCGACAGGTGATCGAGCATCGCCACGCGGTTGGCGAGTTCGGCGGGGTGGTGGTAGGGCAACAGGAACCCACCGGGGCCAAGACGAATGTTCTTGGTCTGCAAGAAGGCCTGCGCGAGAAGCAGGTCCGGCGCCGGGTGCGGCTCCCAGGGCGCTGTATGATGCTCGCCGATCCAGGCTTCCTGATAGCCGAGTTCATCGAGCCATCGCAGCACCTGAAGGTCCCAGTCGTGTCCCTCTTTCAATCCGCACTCCGGCGGATGCGAGGGCATCGCGAAATATCCGATTTCCATAGGGCTTCCTCTCGTCTTTTTTTGGAGCGCGTCTTGATGCGCGCCGGCGAGAAGCGTAGCACGCCGGACGCCGTCCATCACCTGCCGCGCTTACGGCCGAAATATGACAAGAAAAAAGGAACGTAGCCCGGATGCAGCGAAGCGAAATCCGGGGCAAGCGTCACGTTCGTTCCCGGATTTCGCTGCGCTTCATCCGGGCTACTGGTCCCTCACCGCGTGCCGAACGTCGTGGTCCCGAACAGCGCCTTCTGCGTCGAGGGTTGCGAGCGCCAATATTGCGGCGGCGCTTCGACCTGGCCGCCGAGTTCGGCCGCGGCGTGCCAGCCCCAGCGCGGGTCGTAGAGCATGGCGCGCGCCAGCGCGACCATGTCGGCCTTGCCCGACGCAACGATGTCTTCCGCCTGTTTCGGCTCGGTGATGAGGCCGACCGCCATGGTGGTGACGCCGGTTGCTTCCTTGATCGCTTGCGCGAACGGCACCTGATAGCCGGGGCCGAGCGGTATCTTCTGCTGCGGCGAAACGCCGCCGGAGGATGCGTCGACCCAGTCAACGCCGCGCCTCTTCAACTGCCTCGCCAATTCGATTGTCTGCGCGAGGTCCCAGCCGCCCTCGACCCAGTCGGTCGCCGAAACCTTGATACCCACCGGCTTCTCCGATGGGAACGCCGCACGCACCGCCTCGAACACTTCCAGCGGATAGCGCATGCGATTTTCCAATGCGCCGCCATACTGGTCGGTGCGCCGGTTGGAGATCGGCGACAGAAACTGATGCAAGAGATAGCCGTGCGCGCAGTGCAGCTCGAGGCCGTCGAGCCCGAGCCGCTCGGCGCGTTTCGCCGTCGCCACGAAAGCGTCGCGCACGCGCTTGAGTCCCGGCGCATCGAGCGCCAGCGGCGGAGCCTCACCCTCCTTGTGCGGCACAGCCGAAGGACCCTCCGGCCGCCAGCCGCCTTCCGAGACCGGGATCAGCTGGCCGCCATCCCACGGCGTATGACTGGACGCTTTGCGGCCGGCATGGGCGAGCTGCATGATAACCGCGGTTTTGGAATGCTTGCGCACCGAAGCCACGATCGGCTTCAGCACGGCTTCGGTCGCGTCGTTATAGAGGCCGAGACAGCCCGGCGTGATGCGGCCGATCGCCTCCACCCCGGTCGCCTCGATGCAGTATATCGCCGCCCCTGACAGCGCGAGCGTGTTGATATGCGTGAAGTGCCAGTCGTTGGCCTCTCCGTTCACGGAGGAATACTGGCACATCGGCGCCACCATGATGCGATTGGGAAGTTCAAGACCGCGCAGTTTTATCGGGGAAAACAGGGCACTCATGGGGGATTTCCGGGCAGGAGGAAGGAATGTCGTGTTTCTATCTAATGAGACGCGGCGCTTTCCTCAACCGTGCTTGGAGCCTTGGTTCCGGCAGAATCTAAATCTCTATTTGACGCCTTTTTCTTCAGGCGAACCGGTACCCACCCCGGATCAAGTCCGGGGCAGGCTTTCGCTTGAACGCGACTCCGCGGCGTATGGGCCCCGGCGTTCGCCGGGGCGACATGGAGCATCACTCCACCAGCTTGAATTGCAGCAATAGCGTGCGCTGGAGCATCGAGAAATTGTCGTCGGAAATCATCGTCAGCACGGTGTCGCCCTCCGGCGTGACGTGG
>DATHJM010000380.1:0-6527 GCA_035489775.1 Burkholderiales bacterium | reverse complement strand
TCATTCTGAGAGCGCAGCCCGAAGAATCTGGAAACGTCACTTAGCGCTCCTTCAGTTTCTTTGCGAGCTGTGGCAGCCAATCTAGGATCGCTCGGTGCGCGCTTGCCAGTGCGGGGTTTTCCTCTTCCTCCAGATACTTTTCAATCTTCTCTTTCTCCTGCTGGATCTGGATGTCCACCACTTTCCTTGGGTCGATATTTGGGCTAACCCTGCGTTGCCGTTCAAGTTGTTCGTCAATACGTTGCTCAATCGCCGTGCGAATTTGAGCAAGAATTTGGTCATGTCCACTTTGCATTTATTTCACCTTTAGCCCGTGAGGTTCGCAATGTCCCCTGCGTCCAAGGTGCCGGGCTAGTTCACAGCGTTACATTCAAACTGAGGCACTACCTTCGCTGCGCTCAGGATGACAATTAGCGCTTGTAGGTCTCGAGCCCCGGGCGATACGCCTTGTCGTCGAGAAACTGCTTCATGCCCTCTCTGCGGCCCTGTTCGCGGTCGAGGAAGCGCATTTCCATCTCTTTCGCCTTGAGGTAATCGGTCGCCTGCTCGACGTCCATGCCGCGCAGGTGGTGCATCACTTCCTTCACCGACTTGTAGACTTGCGGGTTTTTTGCGAGCAGCATCTTCGCGAGCTTCACGGTCTCCTCGCGCAGCTTCGCGCGCGGCACCGCGTTGTTCACCAGGCGTATCTGCGCGGCGACCTTTCCGTCGAAGGGTTCGCCGGTGAGCGCGTACCACTTGGCGTCGCGGTAGCTGCACGCGTCCAGCATCACCTTGGCGACCAGCCCCCCCGGCAGGATGCCCCAGTTGATTTCCGACAGGCCGAACTTCGCGTCCTCCGCGGCGATCGCGAAGTCGCACGCGACGAGCGGCGTGAACGCCGCGCCGTAGCAATAGCCGTTCACCATCGCGATCGTCGGCTTCGGGAAATGCGCGAGCTGGTTCCAGCGCCACTCCTGGCTCGCGAGGATCGCGCGGCGCTTGTCCGCCGGCTTGTCGTCGAGGTCGCGGAAAAAGAGCTCGATGTCCTGGCCCGCGCTCCAGCTCTCGCCGGCGCCGGTGAGCACCAGCACTTTCGCTTCCGGCTCGACGGCGAGATCGCGCAGCGCGGCGATCATTTCCTCGTGCATCTGCGGGCTCATCGCGTTGCGCTTTTCCGGGCGGTTCATCGTCACCCAGGCGATATCGTCCGCGACCTCCACCTTCACGGTCTGGAACTTCGAGAAATCCATCGTTTCCCTCCTCGAGCGGAGCGCTTCACCGCGCCGGGCAATTGTAGCAACGAAAGACGCGTCTCACTCCGCCTTGACGCCGCCGGCCTTTACGACCTTGGACCAGAGCTCGTATTCGCGCCGGATGAGCGCGGTGAGCTCCTCGGGCGTGCTGCCCACGGCGATCGAGCCCTGGGCAAGCAGACTCTCTTTGGTCTCCGGCGCGTTGACGATCGCGGCGATTTCGCGCCGCAGCTGCTCGACCACAGGCCGCGGCAGGCCTGCCGGCCCCAGTACCGCGTACCAGTAGTCGATCTCGAACCCCTTCAAGCCGGCTTCCTCCGTGGTCGGAACCTCGGGCAGGCCCGGATAGCGGGTGCGGCTCGCCAGCGCGAGCGCCCTGAGCCGGCCGCTCCTGAAGTGCTGCATGCCGGAGAGCACCGCAGCGAAGGTGATTTCCGTTTCGCCGGCGAGCATCGCGGTCATCGCGGGGGCGATGCCCTTGTAAGGCACATGGGTCATTCGGGTCCCCGTGAGCTGCATCATCAGCTCGCCCCCGAGATGCACCGGCGTGCCTATCCCCGAGGAGGCGAATCTGACGGCTCCCGGGTTCGCGCGGGCGTACTCGACCAGCTCGGCGAGATTTTTCGCCCGCAGCGAAGGACTCGCTATCACCACCACCGGAGCCGTCGCCACCAGGGTGACGGAGGTGAAATCCCTGTTGATGTCGAAAGGCAGGTTGGGGTAGAGCGCGGGGTTGCTCGCGCACGAGGAAAACGCCATGGTGAGCGTGTGGCCGTCGGGCGCGCTCTTCGCAACGAGTTCGGTCGCGATGTTGCCCGCGGCGCCCCCGCGGTTCTCCACGACGACTGGCTTTCCCCAGCGCTCGGTGAGCTTCTGCGAAACGAGCCGCGCCATGATGTCGACGCCGCCGCCCGGAGGAAACCCCACCACAAGACGCACCGGCTTCGTGGGATACTGGGCCGAGGCCGGTAGGGAAACGAAAACGACGAGCAGCGCGAGCCCGTTGAGGAGTTTTTTCATCGCGACCCCCGAAAGCGACGGTGCGGCCACTTTAACATCCGCGCGCCCGCCGCGGGCTCGCGAACGAAAGGGGGAGCCATTCCCGACACCTACGAAGTCTTCGCGATCAGGTACGCGAGCCTCTCCGACCGCAAGGCGGGCGAGAACTTCATCGGCGGGGACCCGCACGAGCGCGCGAGCGATCTGGACTATTTCGTCTGGCTTGCGCGCTCGAAGACGCGCACTTTCGTCGTCGACACCGGCTTCGACGCGAAGGTCGGCGCTCGCCGCGGCCGCAGGATGCTCCATTCGCCCGACCGCGGCTTGAGGCTCCTCGGAGTCGATGCGAAGAAGGTGAAGGACGTGATCATCACGCATCTGCACTACGACCACGTCGGCAACTTCGGCCTTTTTCCCGCGGCGACCTTCCATCTCCAGGACGAGGAGATGGCTTACGCGACCGGCCGCCACATGGCTCAGGGGTTTTTCAGCCAGGCCTACGAAGTGGACGAGGTGGTCGCGATGGTGCGCGAGGCATACAAGGGGCGCGTGCGCTTTCACGACGGCGACGCGGAGCTCGCGCCCGGCCTCTCGCTGCACCGCATCGGCGGACATACCAAAGGCCTGCAGGTCGTGCGCGTGCGCACGCGCGCCGGCTGGATCGTGCTCGCCTCGGACGCGGCGCACCTCTACGCCAACATGAACGATACGCGGCCTTTTCCCATCGTCTTCGACCTCGGAGCCATGGTGGAGGGTTACCGGCGCCTGCGCGAGCTCGCGGACTCACCCGATTTCATCGTCCCCGGACACGATCCCCTGGTCATGCGGCGCTACGCGCCGCCGCGCGCCGGGCTCCGGGGGATCGCCGTGCGCCTGGACCAGCGGCCCAAGCCGTAAGCCGTGGCGCGGTTGGCGTAAAATCCACCGCACTAAAAGGGCGACGCATGAAAGTAACGGGCAGCGGGCAATCGCTCGGCGCGACGATCGAGGGGCTCGATCTCGCGCAGCCGCTCTCGCAGGACGAGTTCGACGGCGTGCTGCGCGCGCTCGGGCGATTCGGCGCGGTGCGCTTCCCGCGCCAGCAGCTGACGGGCCGGCAGCTCGCCGATTTCAGCGCGCGCTTCGGGAAGCTGGAGATCAACGTCGCCAACGCCTATCAGGAGCCGGGGATTCCGGAGGTGATGATCCTCTCCAACATCGTGGAGAACGGCAAGCCGATCGGGCTCGCCGACGCGGGGCAGGACTGGCACACCGACATGTCCTACAGCAGCACGATCGCGCTCGCGAACGTGCTCTACGGCATCATGATCCCCACGCGCGACGGCAAGCCGCTCGGGGCGACCGAGTTCTCGAACATGCACGCCGCGTACGACGGCCTGCCGGCCGAAATGAAGCGCGACCTCGAAGGCATGACGGTGCTGCACGATTTCAACAAGTTCTGGGAAATGATGAGGCGCGAGAAGGGCAGCCGGCGCCCGGCACTCACCGAGGCGCAGAGGAAAGCCAAGCCCCCGGTGTCGCACCCGATCTTTCTCACCCATCCGATCACCAAGCGCAAGGTGCTCTACGCCAACCCCGGCTATTCGATCCGGATCAACGAGCTGCCTGAAAGGGAAAGCGACGAGATGCTCGAGTTTCTCTTCGAGCACCAGCTGAGGCGCGAGTACCGCTACGCGTTTCACTGGCAGGAGGGCGACGTCCTCATGTGGGAGGACATCGGCACCATCCATAACGCCGTGGCCGACTATGGTCCCGGCGAGCACCGTCTCATCAAGCGCTGCCAGGTGATGGCGACGATGTTCTATCCCGAAACGCTGGAGGAACGATGAAAAAAACACTCACGGCGCTCGCTGCTGCGGCGGCGTGTGCGCTCGCGTGCGCTGCCGCAGCGCAGAACTATCCCGCGAAGCCGGTGAAGGTCCTGGTGGGCTTCGCGGCGGGCGGGCCGACCGACGTGATCGCGCGCATCGTCGCGCAGGACATGACCCAGTCTCTCGGGCAGTCCTTCGTGGTCGAGAACCGGATGGGGGCCAACGCCATCATCGCGACCGAGGCGGTGGCGCGATCCGCGCCGGACGGATATACGCTGCTCTTCTCCTCGCTCTCGCTGCTTGTGAACGCGATCCTCATGGAGAGCAAGGTCCACTACGATCCGTTCAAGGACTTCGCGCCGGTGAGCAACGCCGCAGTGCTGCCGATGGTGGTGGTGACGAGCCCCGAGACCCGCATCAATTCGATTCAGGACCTGATCGTGCTCGCGAAGGCGAAGCCCGGGGAGCTCAGCTATGCGACCTCCGGCAACGGCGGCTCGACGCATCTCGCCGGGGCGATGCTCGAGAATTTCACCGGCACGAAAATGATCAACGTTCCGTTCAAGGGCAACGGCCCGGCGCTCGCCGAAGTGATGGCCGGACGCGTGACTTTCATGTTCTATCCCATCGTCGGCATCGCCGACCAGGTATCGGCGAAGAGACTGAAGGTCCTGGCGGTCGGCACGCCGGGGCCGCATGCCGATTTTCCCGCGGTGCCCACGCTGGAGCAATCGGGCCTCCCGGGGTTCGAGGAGACCGCGCCCTGGGTGGGAATGCTCGCTCCTGCCGGAACGCCCGCGCCGGCGGTGAATCGCCTCGCCGAGGAGATGCGCAAGTCGCTCGCGAAGCGCGAGACGCAGGAGCGGATGAAGGCTCTGGGCGCCGTCACCGTCGCCGACACGCCGTCCGAATTCGCCGCGTTCCTGAAAAAGGACTACGAGCGCTGGGCGCGCGTCATCAAGGCCTCCGGGGTGAAGGCGGAATGAGCGCGGCGGGCGGGATTCGCAACCCCGCCGGCGAGGCCGCGGCTCGGACGGCGTCTTCCTGCCCGGTTTCGCGGAGCGCCTCGGCGCGCGTTCTGCGCGCGTGGAACATCGCGGACCTGCGCCGGATCGCGAAAAAGCGCCTGCCGCGCGCGATTTTCGATTTCTTCGACGGGGCAGCCGAGGACGAGATCACGCTCGCCGACAACCGCGCCGCATTCGAGCGCGTGAGGCTCGCCCCGAAAATGCTCGCCGGCGTCGAGCGGATCGATACTTCGGCCGTGATTCTCGGCGCGCGCTCGAAGCTCCCGATCGCCGTAGGTCCCACGGGCGGAATCGGGTTCGGCTGGCCGTTTGCCGACGTCGGCGTTGCGCGCGCTGCCGCCGCGGCCGGGATCCCGTATACGCTCTCGACCATGGCGACCGCTTCGATCGAGCGCATCGCGCGCGAGGCGGGAGGGCGCCTGTGGTTCCAGGCCTACATCTTCCGCCAGCGCGGCATGACGATGGGTCTCGTCGAGCGCGCGCGGCGGCTCGGCTACGAGGCGCTGATGGTCACCGTGGACGTTCCGGTCGGGGGCAAGCGCGAGCGCGACTTCCGCAACGATTTTGCGATCCGCTTCCGCTTCACGCCGAGGAACGTCCTCGATTTCGCTTCGCATCCCGGCTGGGTGCTCTCGGTGCTCAGGCACGGCATGCCGCTGCTGGAAAACGTGGTGGATCTGGCTCCGGAAGCGAAGAGCACCGCCGAGATCGCGTCCTCGGTCGGGCAATTCTGGGACGCGGACTTCGACTGGGACGGATTGAAAGAGATGCGCGAGCGCTGGCCGGGGAAGATGCTGGTGAAAGGAATCCTCCGCGCCGACGACGCCGAACGGCTCGCGGCGATGGGCGTGGACGCCGTGGTCGTATCCAACCACGGCGGGCGGCAGCTCGACGGGGCGGTCGCGGCGCTGGATGCGCTACCGCCCATCGTGCGCGCAGTGAAAGGAAGGATAAGCGTGCTGGTGGACGGCGGCGTGCGCCGCGGCGTGGATGTCGTGAAGGCGCTCGCGCTCGGCGCCGAAGGCGTGATGCTCGGCCGCGCGACGCTCTACGGCGCCTGCGCGGCGGGCGAAGCGGGCGCCGCGCGCGCGCTCGACATCCTGCGCGACGAACTGGTGCGCGCCATGCAGCTCTCGGGCGTGCGCTCGGTGGGCGAGATCGGACCGGATCTGCTCGCGCGCTCGCCCCTTTCCGGCGCTTGACATCGGCGCCGCGCCGTTCCAATATTCTCCCCTCCACGGGGAAGTGCAGACTCCCCGCCCGGTGCAAACCGGTTCAAGACGCCCGCGTCCAAGTTCTGCTTCACTTGACTCCGTCAGGAGAAGCCATGGACGCACCGGCATCGGCAAGTTTCATATCGACAAGCGAAGTTCTGTCCGCCATTGACGGCGGCAAGCCTCCATTGATCATCGACGTGCGGCGGAAGCCGGCCTTTCGCGCAGCGACCGGCATGA
>DATHJM010000379.1:0-11820 GCA_035489775.1 Burkholderiales bacterium | reverse complement strand
TCCTGGCCAGCGCTCGCGGTGGCGGGAGCCTGCTTGTGCTGGGCGCTCGACAACAACCTCACGCGCAAGATTTCCGCCGGGGACTCCGTCAAGATCGCCGCCATCAAAGGCATTGCGGCCGGAACGGTCAACCTTTGCGCGGCGGCGGCCCTCGGAGCGGCGCTGCCGGCACCGGAGGTTGCTGCCGCTGCTGCTCTGGTCGGCCTGCTCGGCTATGGAGTGAGCCTTGCTCTTTTCGTGGTTGCGCTGCGGCAGCTCGGCACCGCGCGGACCGGCGCTTATTTTTCAACCGCGCCTTTTATCGGTGCCGTCGCGTCGTTTGCGCTCCTCGGCGAGGCGCCGGATGCGTTTTTCTGGGCTGCCGCGGTCTTGATGGCGGCAGGTGTGGCGCTTCATCTCACCGAACGCCACCGGCACCTGCACCGGCACGAGGCGCTGACGCATATTCATCCCCACACGCATGACGAGCATCACCGCCATGAGCATGATTTTGCGTGGGACGGCGCCGAGCCGCACTCGCACACTCACGAGCATCGCCCCCTCAGCCACAGCCATTCGCACTTTCCGGACATTCATCATCGGCACGGTCACTGATCTCCTGCGCGCTCTCGCGCTCGCGTCCCTCGCGCTCGCGGCGTACGCAGCGCCCTACGTGCCGAAAGACGAAACAACCGTGCTCGAGCGATTGCCCGTAAGGCCGGGCGATCCGGTCGCTCGCGAGCTGCGCCAGTTTCGTGCCGAACTGACCGCCAACCCGCGCAAACGGGAAACAGCTGTCCGGCTCGCCGAGCGCTATTTCGCGCTTGCCAGTTCGGAAGGGGACCCCCGCTACGTAGGCTACGCCCAGGCGGCGCTCAAACCTTGGTGGGATCTGCCCGCTCCACCGCTTGACGTTCTCGTGATGCGCGCGATCCTGAAGCAGTACAGCCACGATTTCTCCGGCGCAATGCGGGACCTCGGAGCAGCGACGCGCGAAGACCCCACGAGCGCACGCGCCTGGTCCTGGCGCGCCGCAATCCACATGGTGCAGGCGGATTACGAAAGGGCACGGGAAGACTGCCTGGCCCTGCAGAAGCTCGAGTCCGATCTCTACGCCGTCGGCTGCATGGCCTACCTTGACGGCACCACGGGCAAGGCCGCCGCCGCCCATCGCGCCCTCTCCGCAGCGCTTGCCAGGAAAGCGGACGCGCCGCCCGAATTGAAGGTCTGGGTGCTGACGCGCCTTGCCGAGATGGCTTTGCGGCAAGGCGATGTAAAGCAAGCCGAGGAGCATTTCCGCGCGGCGTACTTCGAACCGATCAACGACCAGTTCCTGCTCGCGGCCTACGCGGACTTTCTGCTCGACCAGGGACGTCCGGAGGAAGCCGTCCCGTTGCTCGTCGACTGGGTGAAGTCGGACATCTTGCTGCTGCGTCTTGCCCTCGCCGAGCAGGCACTGAAGGCGCCGAAGGCGCGAGAGCATATCGAGGCGCTCAGATCCCGGTTCGACGCCGCCGCGTTGCGCGGCGACAAACTGCATCAGCAGGAGGAGGCGCGTTTCAACCTCGCTCTCCTCGGAAACAAGGAAAAGGCACTCGCGCTGGCACGGGAGAACTGGAAACTGCAGCGCGAGCCGCGCGATGCGCGCATCCTGCTCGAAGCGGCGCTCGCGATGAAAGACCTGACGGCCGCTCAGGAGGCACTCGACTGGCTGGAGCGCTCGGGGCACGAGGATCCGGGCCTCCGCCGCACTGCCGAAAAACTGAAAGCGCTCAAGCGATGAAAGCGCTGCCGGCTGCGCTTCTTCTGCTGGTCGCTTCCTCTGCGCTCGCGCACAAACCGAGCGACAGCTATCTTGCCATCAGCGTCGAAGGGGCGAACATCGTGGGGCAGTGGGACATCGCGCTGCGCGACCTCGATTTTGCGATCGGCCTGGACGATAGCGGAGACGGCGATATCACCTGGGGCGAGGTGAAGGCGCATCACGCGGATATCGCCGCCTATGCTCTCGCGAGATTGAAGCTGCGCTCGCGGGGCGTCGACTGCGCCGCCCGCGCGGGTGAATTTCTCGTCGACGACCACAGCGACGGCGCGTATTCGGTGATGCGCTTTGCGGCCACCTGTCCTGAGGAGGTGACCACCCTCGAAATCAGCTACAGCCTCTTTGCCGACCTCGATCCCCAGCACAGGGGGTTGCTGAGGCTCGAGCACGGGGTCGCCACGCGCACCGCCATCTTCGGTCCGGAGCGCTCGACTCAGGCATTCGAGCTTGCCAAGATCTCGGCGTTGACGCAGTTCTTCGACTATGGCCGCGAGGGGGTGTGGCACATCTGGATCGGCTTCGACCATATCCTGTTCCTGCTGTCCCTGCTCCTGCCCGCGGTGCTCGTGCTCGAAGGGGGACGCTGGCGGGCGGTCGCACGGTTTCCCCCGGCCTTCTGGGACGTGTTCAAGATCGTCACCTCGTTCACCGTGGCTCATTCGATCACGCTGAGCCTCGCGGCTCTGGGGGTGATCTCGCTGCCCTCGCGGCTGGTGGAATCGGCGATCGCGACCTCGGTCGTGCTCGCCGCGCTGAACAACGTCTTTCCCTTGGTGCATGGGCGGCGCTGGATGGTCGCTTTCGCCTTCGGGCTGATTCACGGCTTCGGCTTCGCCAGCGTTCTGAGAGACCTCGGGTTGCCGCAGGGGGCGCTGCTCATCGCGCTCGTCGGCTTCAATCTCGGCGTGGAGGTCGGCCAACTCGCGATCGTGAGCGCGTTCCTGCCGGCCGCGTACGCGCTGCGCGCGAGCTGGCTCTACCGGCGATTGGTCTTCGTCGGGGGGTCCATCGCGATCGCGGCAGTCGCCGGAATCTGGCTTGTCGAGCGGGCATTCAACATGAAGATCATCAGCCCTTGATGAATTGCCTGTGCAACCCCATATCCAATCGACACGAAAGCCCGCAATGATCGAAATCCGAAAGAGCCAGGACCGCGGCCACGCCGACCACGGCTGGCTACGCTCCTACCACACCTTCTCTTTCGCCGGCTACCACGATCCCGAGAACATGGGATTCGGCCATCTCAGGGTGATCAACGAGGACCGAATTCAGCCAGGCACGGGTTTCGGCACTCACGGCCACCGCGACATGGAGATCATCAGCTATGTGCTGGAGGGCGCGCTCGCCCACAAGGACAGCATGGGAACTGGCTCGACCATCGTGCCGGGGGACGTGCAGCGCATGAGCGCGGGCAAGGGCGTGCTGCACAGCGAGTTCAATCAAGCTCAAGACGTGACGCACTTTCTGCAAATCTGGATCGAGCCCTGCGTTACCGGCATCCCGCCGAGCTACGAACAGAAACACTTTGACGCGGCGTCCAAGCGCGGGCGGCTGCGGCTGGTCGCCTCGCCCGACGGGCGCGAGGGATCCGTGACGATTCACCAGGACGCCTTTCTGTACGCGGCGCTTCTGGACGGGGCGGACCGCGCCGTCCACAATTTGCAGCCCGGTCGGCGCGCCTACTTGCACCTGGCGCGAGGGAGACTTACTGCGAACGGCCAGCCACTCGAAGCGGGAGATGCGTTGAAAGCCGTCGACACGGCCGAAATCGTGCTTGGAAAAGGGAAGAACGCAGAGGTCCTGCTGTTCGATCTCGCGTGAACGCACCCTAATGCAGCGCAACGGATCCAGAATGCCGGTCGTGTTCTTCGGCCACGGTAGCCCGATGAATACGCTCGAGCGCAACCAGTACACGGAGTCCTGGCGGCGGCTCGGCAAATCAATTCCGAAGCCCAAGGCCATCCTGTGCGTCTCGGCGCATTGGTATACGGAGGGGACTGCAGTGACGGCGATGAGCAAGCCGAAAACCATCCACGATTTCTACGGGTTCCCGCAGGCGCTGTTCGACGTTCAATATCCGGCGCCGGGCGACCCCAAACTCGCCTCCAGGGTGCGTGAACTGCTCGCGCCCGTGGAGGTGCGGCTGGATGAGTCATGGGGCCTCGACCACGGCACCTGGTCGGTGCTGAACCACGCGTACCCCGGTGCGGAGATCCCCGTCGTCCAACTGAGCATCGACGGCACTCAGCCGCCGCAATTCCACTACGAAACCGGCAGGCGACTCGCGCCGCTGCGTAATGAAGGCGTCCTCGTCGTCGGCAGCGGCAACGTCGTGCACAACCTGCGCCTGATGAAGCGGGCAGGGGGAGCGCCGTTCGATTGGGCGGTGCGCTTCAACGAGAGGATTTGCGAAGCGCTCGCCTCCCGTGATCACCGGGCGCTCGTCGATTTCGAGAAACTCGGCGAGGACGCGCGCTTGTCGGTGCCGACGCCCGAACATTATCTGCCGCTCCTTTACGTTGCCGCCCTGCAAGGCGACGGCGAACCGATGTCATTCATCGTGGACGGCTACGATTTGGGTTCGGTCAGCATGCTTACGGCGGTCGCGGGGATGCCTGCGACATAGCAGTAGACGGCTTCTCGGCATCCTGTTCCGCGCGCCGCGCCGCTCGCGCATAATGCAGCGCATCCCGTCCTTCGGATCGTGCCATGCATCTCCTCGAACAGGCTGCCGTCTTCCTCATCACCGCGGTGCTGCTCGTACCGCTCTTCCAGCGCCTGAAGCTCGGCGCAGTGCTCGGCTATCTGGGCGCCGGGATGCTGATCGGCCCCTGGGGCCTGGGCATGATCGGGGAGGTCGAATCCACGCTGCAGTTCGCCGAGTTCGGCGTGGTGCTCCTGCTTTTCCTGGTGGGCCTCGAGCTGCAGCCGAGCCGCCTGTGGGTATTGCGCCGTCCCGTGTTCGGCCTCGGGGGCACGCAGGTGCTTGCGACCGGTGCGGCCCTCTTCGCTCTGGGACTCGCGTTCGGCCTCTCGTGGCAGGCTGCGCTGGTCGCCGGTTTCGGGTTGGCGATGTCCTCCACCGCGCTCGTGCTCGCGTCTCTCGCGGAACGCAAGCAGCTCGCCACGCGCCATGGGCGCGAGGCATTCGCGGTGCTCCTGTTTCAGGATCTTTCGGTCATCCCGCTGCTTGCCCTGCTGCCGCTCTTGAGCGATTCGGGAGCGCACGCCGCAGGCGGGTGGACGTCAGCGGCGAAGGCCTTGGGGGTCAT
The DNA here is from genome assembly GCA_035489775.1 of Burkholderiales bacterium. GTDB lineage: Bacteria > Pseudomonadota > Gammaproteobacteria > Burkholderiales > SG8-39 > VBDM01. The sequence goes on along the minus strand of DATHJM010000379.1, from coordinate 6,747 downwards.
CGCGGTGGTCATCGCGGCGAGCCGGCTCGTGATTCGCCCCGTGCTCAAGGCCGTCGCAAGCTACGGCGGACGCGAAGTATTCACCGCGGCCGCGTTGCTGCTCGTGGTAGGTGCCGCACTCATCATGGAGAAAATCGGCCTGTCGGCTTCGCTCGGCGCCTTCCTTGCCGGAGTACTGCTTGCCGACTCCGAGTTTCGCCACGAGCTCGAAGCCGATATCGAGCCCTTCAAGAGTTTGCTTCTCGGGCTCTTCTTCATCGCGGTGGGCATGAGCGCCAACCTCGCACTGGTGTGGAACCGGCCGCTCATGGTGTTCGGCCTCGCCGCGGGGCTGATGGCCGTGAAGCTTGTCCTGATGTACGCGATCGCGAGAATCGGTCGCGCGCCGAACGAGACCGCACAGCGACTGGCGCTTGCGGTTTCGCAAGGCGGGGAGTTTGCCTTTGTCCTTTTCACTGCGGCAGGCGTGCTCGGCGTATTCGAAGCGGGCACGGCTGAGCTCCTCGTTGTCGTAGTCACGGTCTCGATGCTCCTCTCGCCACCCCTGTTCGAGCTGCAGGAACGTATGCTCGCGCGCTGGATCGAGGGCCGCGCGGCCCCCGAGTTCGACACGATCACCGGGCCTGGCAACCCGGTCATCATCGCCGGTTACGGGCGTGTGGGGCAGATCATCTCGCGCGTACTGCGCATGTGCGGCGTGCCGTTCACGGCGCTCGAAGTGAGCTACCAGCAGGTGGATTTCGTGCGGCGCTACGGCAGCAAGGTGTACTACGGCGACGCTTCGCGCCTGGAGTTGCTCGAGGCGGCAAGAACGGGTGAAGCCAGGCTTTTTGTGCTTGCGATCGACGACGTCGAGGCCTCGGTGAAAACTGCCGCGATCGTGCGTAAGCATTTTCCGCAGGTTCCGATTCTCGCTCGCGCGCGCAACCGCGTGCATCTATTTCACCTGCGCGACCTCGGGGTCAAGCTCATCTGGCGTGAGACGTTTTCGGCGAGCCTGGATATGGCACGGCACACGCTGCTTTCCCTGGGCTTCGGCATCGCCGCCTCCGAGCGCGCTGTGACTCTGTTCAAGCAGCACGACGAGCAGCGGCTCGAAGCTCAGTACGCGGTCCAGCACGACGAGGCGCAGCTAATCCAGACTTCCAAGGAAGCCGCAGCGCAACTGCAGGAGCTGTTCGAATCTGACGGCTTGCAGCCGCTGCCGGGATTCCCGCAGCCCGCTGCTTCCGCACGGAAGGAGTAAGGATATGCCGCGCGCCGCTGCGGCATCGCGGGCAATTTTTCTTCGCGTGATTTTGGCCTGTCTGTGCGTCGCGGCCTCCCTTCCCGGGGCAGCGCAGACGCTCCAATCCGAAAAAAAGTTCGCGAAGGGCCTGCTGTGGCGCGTTTCCAGGGAGGGCGTTGCCCCCAGCTATGTGTTCGGAACGATCCACGTGGCCGATCCGCGCGTGCTCGACGTGCCCGACGCGGTAAGCCGCGCCCTCGCACGCTCAAGACGTTACTACACGGAGAGCTTTCAGGGCGAGCGCGAGGCCGCGCGTTTCTTCGAAGCGGCACAGTTCGAGGACGGGCGCAGGCTCGAGCCGCTGATCGGCGCAGGAGCCTACGCCAAGGTCGCGGTGATGCTGCGCGAGCGGCAGGTCCCGGACGAGGTGATTGCGCGCCTCAAGCCTTGGGCCGCACTTGCCAACTTTACCGTTACACCCGAGGACTACGAGAAAATCACTCTCGATCAGAAACTCATCGGAATCGCGCGCGGCCAGAAGCTTCGCGTGCTGGGCCTGGAAGGCATCGAGGAGCAGATCTCGGTGTTCGAACGGATTCCGCTCGACACGCAAGTGGAGCTCCTCAAGCACGCGCTTGATCACCGCGACGAGCTCGCGGCGATGATCGAGCCGACCATCCAGGCCTGGATGAAACGCGATCTTGCCGGCGTGCACGCAGCGAGCGAACGTGTCGCAGCGCGCTACCCCGAGATTGCCCTGCATTACCGTGTTCTTTTCCGGCGCGTGGTGGAAAACCGCTCGGTCGTCATGGCACACCGCCTGTTCATGCCGCTGCGCGAAGGCCGTGCCTTCGTAGCCGTTGGTGCGAATCACCTCTACGGTGGGGAAGGGATGCTCGCCCTCATCGAGAGGCAGGGTTATCGCGTCGAGCGGGTATATTGAGAGCGCCCGCCGCTTGGGAAATCGGGCCGACAACCGGGGCGGTAGAATAGCCGCGTGAAGAACGTCGTCATCCTGATCTCCGGCCGCGGCAGCAACATGGAGGCGATCGTGGGCGCGGGGCTCCCCGCAAAGATCGCCGCCGTGATCAGCAACCGTGCCGATGCGGCGGGTCTGAAATTCGCCGTGCAATCGAGTATTCCCGCGCAGGTGGTCGACGAGCGCGAGTTTTCCTCGCGCGCGGCGTTCGACGCCGCGCTCGAGGCAGTGATCGATCGGCATTCGCCCGACCTCGTCGCGCTCGCCGGCTTCATGTGCGTCCTCGGAGGCGATTTCGTGCGGCACTACTCGGGTCGACTGGTCAACATCCATCCGTCGCTGCTGCCGGCGTTTCCCGGGTTGCACACGCACCGGCGCGCTCTCCAGGAGGGCGTGAAGTTCCACGGCTGCACGGTGCACTTCGTCACGCCCCAGGTCGATCACGGGCCGATCATCGCGCAGGCAGCGGTCCCCGTGAACGCCGGGGATACGGAAGGGACGCTCGCCGCGCGGGTACTGCGCCAGGAGCATCGCATCTATCCGCTCGCGGTGCGCTGGTTTGTAGAGGATCGCCTCGTCGTCGACAAGGGCGTTGTGCGCGTTAACGGATCTGACGCCACACAAGCGCTGCTCGCCGAAGGATGATCTCCAATCCCATGTCGCTCCTCCGCGCCGGCCTGGCCGCGCTCGCCCTGTGGGCCGCCGCTGCCCAGGGGGCGCCGCCCCAGCGCATGACGCTCAGCTACGAGATGATGCGCAACGGCAGCGTCCTCGGGGATGTAGTGGAAACTCTCGAGCACGACGGTAAGACTTATTCGATCACCTCAGAGACGAAGGGCAGAGGATTTCTGTCGTTGTTCGGCACGCTAAAGCGCACCAGCCGTGGGCGCATAACCGCCGAGGGGCTCCGGCCAGACGAATTCCGCGACCAGCGCGGCGCCAGCTGGGTGGTGTCGGCCAAATTCGATTGGGACGCGCGCTCGGTGACGCAGGAGAAAAACGGGAAGTCGGAAACGCTCAAGATGCCGGCGGACGCACAGGACCCCTTGAGCCTCGCCTACAGCTTTGCGTTCGTCCCGCCCAAGGGCAAGGAATACGACGTGACGCGTGCCGACGGGCGGGGGCTGACTCCATTCCGCTTCACCGTCGTCGGTACCGAGAAGCTCGTCACGCCCACGGGCGAGATGCAGACGCTGCACATCGCGAAAGTGCGCGACGGTCCCGAGGACAAGGCGACCGACATCTGGTTCGCCGCCGAGCGCGATTTCCTGCCGGTGCGCGTACTGATCGTTGACAACGACGGCACGCGAGCCGACCAGATCATCACGCGCATCGGCAAGTGACGCGCTTCTCGCGCCCGCTACTCGATGCGTGCACGGCGGCCTTTGCGGCCGTGCTGCCGCTCGAGCAACCCGCCGATGCAACGCTTTCGGCGTTTTTTCGTAGCCATCCGAAAATCGGCCAGCGCGACCGCGCCACGATCGCCGATTCGGTGTACGCGGCGCTCAGGCGCCGCCGGCTCCTCGAGCGCGTCGCGGCGACGCTGAGCCCGCGGCGTCTTGCGCTCGCGACCTGGACCGCGCTCCTCGGTGCGAACCTGCGCGAGCTTGACCCTTGGCTGCGCGGCGACGAGGCCGAGTGGCTCGCCTCGGTGAAGCGAGACGCGGCTGGGCCACAGCCCTTCGAGGTCCAGTGCGAGCTCCCCGATTGGACGATCGAGCGCCTGCGCACCCGCTACGACGAAAGCGCGCTGCTCGCGCTGGCGAAGGGCTTGCTGCAGAGCGCGCCACTCGACCTGCGCGTGAATTCACTGAAAATCTCACGCGAAGCGGCGCTCGAACGGCTCGCAGCCGACGGGATCCGCGCAGCCACGACGCCGTACTCGCCCGAAGGGATCAGGCTCCAGGAGAAGCCCGCGATCAACCGGCATCCGCTGTTTCTGCAAGGCAACATCGAGGTGCAGGACGAAGGGAGCCAACTGCTCTGCCATCTGGTCGCGCCCAAGCGTGGCGAAATGGTGGTAGATTTCTGCGCGGGCGCGGGCGGGAAGACGCTCGCCCTCGGGGCGCTCATGCGCTCGACGGGACGCCTCTACGCGTTCGACATCTCCCCGAAGCGACTCGCCGGGCTGAAGCCCCGCCTTGCGCGCTCGGCACTGTCGAACGTGCATCCGCAGCGGATCGAGGGAGTGAACGACGCTCGCGTGAAGCGCCTCGCGGGCAAGATCGACCGAGTGCTGGTGGATGCGCCCTGCAGCGGCCTCGGGACGCTGCGGCGCAATCCGGACATGAAGTGGCGCCAAACGTCCGAGGATGTCGCGGAGCTCGTGGAAAAGCAGAAATCGATTCTCGCTGCCGCGGCGCGGCTCGTGAAGCCCGGCGGGAGGCTCGTCTATGCCACCTGCAGCATCCTCGAGCAGGAAAACCGCGGGATTGTCGAGGATTTCCTGCGCAATGCCCAATTCACGCTGCGGCCAGCGTGTGAAGTGCTTGAAAAAGGCGGCATCAGGCTCCAGGTAGAAGAATATCTTGAGCTTTGGCCGCATCGGCATGGCACCGACGGCTTCTTCGCCGCAGTGCTCGAGCGTGCCGCATGAACCAGGTTCGCGCAGGATCTTTTTATATATTTCCCGCGCGAAAATCTCACGTCGCGGAACAAAATTCCCTGTGAATTTACCAGCTTGCAAGGGCATGAATAGCATCAGGAAATCCCTGACTTCGGCATCAGGGATTATGCCCTTGCCCTTTGTGCGGATTCACGTAGAATCGGCCGGGCCTCAACAGAGGGGAGTTTGATGGAATCCAGCGTGCTGTTTTCAGGTATTTTCGACCTGCCGTGGTGGGGCTACGTCCTTGCCGCGCTCGGTCTTACCCACATCACCATCATCAGCGTGACGGTGTTCCTGCATCGTTACCAGGCGCACCGCGCGCTTGATCTGCATCCGCTGGTGAGCCACTTCTTCCGCCTGTGGCTGTGGATGACGACTGGGATGGTGACCAAGGAGTGGGCCGCGATTCACCGCAAACACCACGCCAAATGTGAGACCGCCGAGGACCCGCACAGCCCGCAACAGGTCGGAATCAATCGCGTGCTCTGGGGCGGCGTGTTCCTGTACGTGAAGGAATCCTATAACCGCGAAACGATCGACCGTTACGGCCACGGCACGCCCGACGACTGGCTCGAGCGCAATATCTACTCCCGCTTCTCGATACTCGGCATTACCCTGATGGGTGCCGCCAACGTCATGCTGTTCGGCATCGTCCCGGGCGCGCTGATCCTCATCACGCAGATCGCCTGGATCCCGTTCTGGGCGGCGGGCGTCATCAACGGCATCGGCCACTTTTGGGGCTACCGGAACTGGTCGACCGAAGACGCGAGCACGAACATCGTTCCCTGGGGAATCATCATCGGCGGCGAGGAGTTGCACAACAACCACCACGCCTATGCGACCTCGGCGAAGCTTTCCAATAAGTGGTACGAGATCGACTTGGGCTGGATGTATATTTGCCTGCTCGAGGCGCTTGGCCTGGCACAGGTGAAGAAAGTCGCGCCGATGCCACGCTTCACCGAGGCGAAGCCTGCGGTGGACTCCGAGACGCTTCAGGCCGTGATCACGCACCGCTACGACGTGCTCGCGAAATACGCCAAGTCGCTCAAGCGCACCTACGCCGAGGAGCTCGGCAAGCTGCGCCGGCTCGCCCCGCACGACGCGCATGTGCTGAAGAACCTGAAACACTGGCTCCACCGCGACGAGAGATCGCTGTGCGAAACCGAGCGCGCGAACCTCAAGAAGGGACTGGCGAAGTCGCGCGCGTTGCATACCGTTTACTCGATGCGTTCGGAGCTCGCTTCGCTGTGGGAGCGCTCCAGCGCTTCCCGCGAGCAGCTCGTTCGGCAGTTGCAGGACTGGTGCCACCGCGCCGAAGCGAGCGGCATCCACCCGCTGGTAGAGTTCTCGCGCAGGCTGCGCTGCTACGCCTAGTTCGCTTATCCGCGCGCAAGCGGAAATCCCACAAAACCCGCCGCCGGCGGGTTTTTTCACGGATTTCAGCCGACCAGCTAAGCTATCAAAGCAAAGACGTAAGGCGTGCTGCCAGTGATGGACTCTGTTTCCAGGCCGTAATCAAACAGCACTCAAGCCCGCTTCCGGGTAGCATATGGAACTGCTGCATATCGGGAGGCTTTTTAACAAGGGAAGCCAAGAAAGGGGGTATGAAATGAAGAGCCTTTTTGCGGTTATTGCGTCCATGCTGATTGCGTTGCCGGCCTTAGCGCAGGTGAAACCGTGCGAGGAACTCAAGTCCGAGATCGAGGCCAAGATCAAGAACAACGGCGTGAAAGACTTTACGCTGACCATCGTGGACAAAGACCAAGCCGAGGACGGCAAGGTCGTCGGTACTTGCGACGGCGGAACGAAGAAAATTGTCTATAAGCGGGGTGGCTGAGGCACCGCAGGACCGAATGAGAAAAAGCCCGCGAAAGCGGGCTCTTTTCTTGGTTGCGCGTTGAACGGCGCCTGCGTCCGTTCCAACGCGCGGTT
>DATHJM010000378.1:0-3014 GCA_035489775.1 Burkholderiales bacterium | reverse complement strand
CATGATCACGTCGGCGCCTAGGTTGCGCTCGATTTGCATCACGAGCTCCGGCGTAAAGAACCGGCGTGATCCGTCGATGTGCGACTGGAACTCGACGCCGTCTTCATTGAGCGTTCGAAGCTGCGCCAGCGAGAATACCTGAAATCCGCCGGAGTCGGTCAGTATTGGGCGATCCCAGCGCATGAAGCTGTGGAGTCCCCCCAGCTCGCGCACGACGTCGTCGCCGGGCCTCAGGTGCAGATGGTAGGCGTTGGCGAGGATCATCGACGCGCCCATCTGGACCAGATCGTCTGGATCGAGCGCCTTGACCGTGGCGAGCGTGCCGACCGGCATGAAAGCTGGCGTCTCCACCGACCCGTGCGGTGTGATAAAAACGCCGGCGCGTGCGGCGCCGGCAGTGTCGTCGATCTCGAATGAAAAGCTCATTGGCGTGTAGCAAAGCTAACCGTCCTGCCTCAGGTCCAGCACGGCGACGCTGGCGTCGGCGCGGGTGCGCCCCCAGAATAGGTGACCCGCCATAACTTCAGGATGTCGCCATGATCCGTCGCGCGCTCATTCTTTCAGCCTCCCTGCTTGCCGGGCCGAAGCTCGCTTATGCGCAGGAAGACCACACTCACGCGAACACCACGGCGCATTCGCGACTCGGCAACATCGTATTCCCGAACTCGGGAGCCAAGGCGGCGCAAGACGAATTCCTTCGCGGTGTCGCGCTTCTTCACAGCTTCGAGTACGAGGACGCGGCGAAGGCGTTCAAGGCCGCGCAAAAACGCGACAAGAATTTCGCGCTAGCGTATTGGATGGAGGCACTTACCTACCGCCATCCGCTGTGGGGACAGGAAGACCTCGCCACGGCGCGGGGAACGCTCGCGGCACTTGCGCCGAGTCGCGAGACCCGTCTCGCTCGCGCGAAAACTGCCCGCGAGCGCGCCTATGGCGAGGCGGTGGAGGCCCTGTTCGCGCAGGGTGACGAGATCGACCGTGCGCGCGGTTTTGCTGAAGGAATGAGCAAGGTCGCCGAAGCGTATCCGCAAGATCTCGAGGCCTCGGCTTTCGCGGCGCTGGGCTCACTCGGATTGTGGTCGCAGCTGGGTCGAGGGTCCGCGACGGCCCAGGTGGAAACAGCAATCCGCTACGCGCAGCGCGTTTTCGAGAGCAATTCAAGACACCCGGGTGCAGCGCACTACCTCATTCACGCGTACGACAATCCCCAGCGTGCCGAGCGCGGACTGCCATTCGCCAGGGAATACGCCCAGATCGCGCCCGATGCGGAGCACGCGGTACACATGCCGTCGCACATTTTTCTGCAGCTCGGACTGTGGGACGAGGTGGTGACGTCGAACGAGCGCGCCTGGGCCGCTTCCCGCGCGTGGGTCGCGCGCAACAAGTTGCCGGCCACTGAAAACGACTTTCACAGTTTTACCTGGCTTCAGTACGCCTACATCCAGCAAGGCCGCTACCGCGCCGCGAAAGGACTGATCGATACACTTGGTGTGCTGTTCCACGGCGCCGATTTCGGAAGCCAGTTCTCCGACGCCTCGTTGGTGGGTCCCGATCTCACTTTCAAGTATCGCGTAGCGAGCGGAGATTGGAGCGACAGCGGTCTCCCATCTCCCGGACGTCAGGACGATCGTCACTCACCCCGGGCAGTCGGGTTCACAAGCACGATGCTGCTGGAGCAGGCAATCGCGGCAGCGATGCACGGTGATTCCGACAACGCGAGGGTGCTCATCAGTCGCATCCAGAGCAGGGTGGATTCTGGCGTGCCGGGAGATTACGGCTCGGCCACCTACATCTCTGGGCTCAACATCGCCAAGGCATTGGTCGCGAAGAAATCCGGAGACATGACGAGGGCGCTCGATCTGTTGCGGGCGGCAGGAGATCTGGAGTCGAAGACATTCCCAGCCGGTCCGCCGTTTCTGCCCCCTGCGCTGGAGATGCTCGGTAATGTGTTGCTGGAAGCCGGCAAACCCCAGGAGGCGATCACTGCATTTACGAAGGAGCTGGAGTTAAGACGCAACCGCTCGGAGTCGCTCCTCGGCCTGGCGCGGGCGCGTCTTGCTTCTGGCGATTCCAAAGGTGGAATAGACGCATACTCGAAGCTGCTGTTGAACTGGAAGAATGCTGACCCTCAGTTACCTGCGCTGGTCGAGGCGAAGGGAGTTGTGCAGGGAGTTTCGGCCCGCTAGTTGTCGGCTATCAGTTTCCGAAAGCGCGGATCCTTGCGCAGATTCTCGAACATCGGGTCCACACGCAGCCACGCGCGCGACATCGATGAGGGCCTCGCGAGAACCTTCTCGAACCCGGCGATGGCTTCATCGTTCGCCCCGACCACCGCGGCAACGCTTGACAGAACAATGAGGTAATCACCGGCTCGGACTGCGTCGCGAGCGGCGACCGCCGGCACCGTACCGCTTCGCGCCTCTTCCAGCGCCTTTGCCGTGTCGCCGCGGAACGCGTTCGCCGCCGCCATCAGCGCACGCATGTCCTGATCGAACAACCCGGTTTGGATATTCCGCGGAGCGAGCTTCAGCATCGAATCTCCGATTGCTCTCATCGCCACAGTGTCTCTCAGGTCGTACGCCATTATCCCGCGGTTCTGGTAGTAGAAGAGTTTCTGGTCGAGCCCGCCCGTTGGGCGAGCCGCGTTCAAGGATTCAAGCAACGATTTATCGAGGTAGGCCGGCCACGGAAACCCGATGACATACGTCGAGAACTGGTTCGGATCGATCTTCGCTTGCGCTTCCTTGAGGTGTGCGATCGCCAGCGAGACATTTCCGGAACCGAGAAGGGCGACGTACACCCTGCCCTGATGTCCATGCCAATCGGAAGGGTCAATCTCCGTTCCACGCCGAAACATGGCGTCGGCGGAATCATATTGGCGCATCAGCATCAGGCCGTACGCGTAATCGTTGACATAGATGGTATTGCGCGGGTCGAGCTCGACCGACCGCCGCGCGTCGGCCAGGCCCTCGAGCCACTTGCCCTGCCGCCTTTCCACTCGCGACTTGAACGCG
>DATHJM010000377.1:0-7358 GCA_035489775.1 Burkholderiales bacterium | reverse complement strand
ATCTCGGTGGTCACCTTGTCGGTCTCGACCTCGAAGAGCGGCTCGTCGGCGCGCACCGCGTCGCCCACCTTCTTGTACCAGTTGGCCACGGTGCCCTCGGTCACCGTTTCGCCCAGCTGAGGCATGATCACGTCCACTTTCTTCCGCCTCCGTTCAGTTCACGCCGCGCGGCGCGAATCCAGGCCGCGCCGGACTTCCGCGACGATGCGTGCGACCGTGGGCACGACCGCGTCCTCGAGCTGATCGGCGGCGGGCAAGGGAACGTGCGGCGTGGTGATCCGGACGATGGGTCCCTTGAGCGCGCTGAAAATCTCCTCCTGGATGACCGACGCGATTTCCGCGCCCCAGCCGCACAACCGCGGATTTTCCTCGACCGTAAACACGCGCCCGGTGCGCGCCGAGTGCGCGAGCAGCGTTTGCGTGTCGAGCGGCACGAGCGAACGCACGTCGATCACCGTCGCGGAAATTCCATGCTCCGCGGCAAGCGTCTCCGCCGCCTTGAGCGCCCTTGGGACCATGGCTGCGAGCGCGATGATGGTCGCATCGGCGCCCGTGAGCAGCACCTTGGCTTTTCCGAGCGGCTCGACGTGCTCGCCCTCGGGCACTTCGCCTTTGTTGGCGAGCAGACTCTTGTGCTCGAAGAACACGACCGGATCGGGATCGCGTATTGCGGCGGCGAGCAGCCCCTTCGCGTCGGCCGGAGTGGAAGGCGCTACGACTTTCAGGCCCGGTATCGCCATCGCCCAGTTCTCGACGCTCTGCGAGTGCTGCGCGCCGAAGCGCGAGCCCGCGCCGTTCGCCGTGCGGATCACGAGCGGAATCGTGATCTGCCCGTCGCTCATATAGCGCGTCTTGGCGATCTCGTTCGCGACATAATCCCAGCAGCAGGCGAGAAAGTCCGAGAACATGATCTCGGCGACGGGCTTGAGGCCCGTCATCGCCGCGCCCATCGCCGCGCCGAGGATGGCGAGCTCCGAAATCGGCGTGTCCTTTACCCGCCGCGGCCCGAACTCTTCCAGCAGTCCGACCGTGGTCTTGAATACGCCGCCCGCGGCGGCGGTGTCCTCGCCGAAGAGCACGACGCGCTCGTCGCGCCTCATTTCCTGCGCGATCCCGGCGGCGACCGCGTCCCGGTAGCTCAGTTGCGCCACGCGTTGCCTCCGTCGGCCCATACGTCGGTCATGGCCGACTCGAGCGCAGGCGTGGGCGAAACCTTCGCGGCTTCGGTCGCGCGATCGAGCTTCGCCATCGCCTCGGCCTCGATTTGCGCGAGCTTCGCTTCCGCAACTCCCGCGGCCAGCAGGCGGCTGCGATAGAGCGTCACCGGATCGCGCTTCATCCATTCCTCGACTTCTTCCTTCGGCCGGTACTTGGCCGGATCGGCGCGCGAGTGGCCGCTGTGCCTGTAGGTCAGGCATTCGACGAGCGAAGGCCCGCCGCCCGAGCGCGCCTTGGCGAACGCGTCGCGCGCGGTGCCGTACACGACATCGGCATCGTTGCCGTCGATCACCTGCCGCTCCAGGCCGTAGCTCGCCGCGCGGTCGGCCGCGGGATACTTCACCGCGGTGACGGCTGAAATCGGCGTGTACTCCATGTACATGTTGTTCTCGCAGACGAAGATGACCGGAAGCTTCCACACCGCCGCGAGATTGAGCGCCTCGTGGAAAGCGCCGATGTTGGTGGCGCCGTCGCCGAAGAACGCGCAAGCGACCTGCTTCGTTCCGCGGTATTGCGCCGACCACGCGGCGCCCGCCGCGATCGGCAGGTGCGCGCCGACGATGGCGTAGGAACCCATCACCCCGTGCTCCACGCTCGTCAGGTGCATCGAGCCGCCCTTGCCCTTCATGAGACCGCACTGCCGGCCCATCAATTCGCCAAGCACCGACAGCATCGGGACGCCGCGCGCGAGCGTGTGGTGATGGCCCCGATAGGTGCAGAACGTGTAGTCATCCTTGTTCATCGCCGCGGCGAAGCCCGCGGCGACCGCCTCCTGGCCGAGCGCTAGGTGGCTCGTGCCTTTCACCAGGTTCTGCAGAAACAGGTCGTAGGCGCGCTTTTCGCAATAGCGGATTTCGATCTGCAGCTGGTACAGCCTCAGCCGCGTCGCCTCGGGGATGGCATCCGCCCGTGTCGGGGGCGCCGTTTTCACCATGCTCATGTCGACCTTGTCTCCTTCAATTCGGCTGTTTCTCCGCCGATTGAACTGCGCCTTGCGTCAGTTCGTATCGGCGGAATTAAAGCGGCCGCGTCAGCGGTCCGCCTTTAATAGGGATTCGCGATCGGCAGTTCTTCCGCCGGATAGAGCGAGATGATCTTGGCGCCCTCGGGCGTGAGGATCACCTCCTCCTCGATGCGCGCGGCCGAGATCCCGTCGGTTGCCGGGCAATAGGTCTCGACTGCGAACACCATGCCCGCTTTCAGCTCGATCGGCTCCTTGAAGGAAGTGAGCCGCGAGATCAGCGGCCGCTCATGCAGGCCGAGTCCCAGCCCGTGGCAGAAATTCAGGCCGAACGCTTCCATCTCGCTCGCAAAGCCGATCTCCTTCGCCTCCGGGAAGGCGCGCGCGATCTTGTCGCTCGACATGCCCGGCTTCAAGAGCTCGATCGCCTTGTCCATCCACTCGCGCGCCCTTCTGTACGCGGTGCGCTGCGGCGCCGTCGCGCGACCCACGTTGAAGGTGCGGTAGTAGCAGGTGCGGTAGCCCATGAACGACTGGATGACGTCGAAGAAGGCCTGGTCACCCGGGCGGATGAGCCGGTCGGTGAAATTGTGCGGGTGCGGCGAGCAACGCTCGCCGGAAATCGAGTTGATCGCCTCGACGCAGTCCGAGCCCATCTGGTAGAGGCGGCCGGTCGCGAGCGCGACGATCTCGGATTCCTTGACGCCGGGCTTCAGGGCTTCGGCGATGTCCTGGTACACGCCGTCGACCATCGCGGCGGCCATGTTGAGCAGCGTCAGCTCGTCGATGTTCTTCACTTCGCGAGCCATCAACATCACCTGCTGGCCGTCGCGGACTTCCACCCCGAGCTTCTGCAACTCGAACAGCATCGGCGGCTCGACCACGTCCAGGCCGAGCGGCATGTCTCCGACGCCTTCGGCGTCGAGGATCGCCTTGATCTCCTTTGCCGCGTCGCGGAACAGCGCGATGTCGCTGCCCACCGCACCGCGCATTCCCAGAAGCCCCGCACGGCAATGGTCGCTGTGAAGCCACGGCGCGTACAGCCGATGATGCTTCGCCGCGCTTCCGAAATCCCAGATGTACGGGTCGCCCGTCCCGGTCAAGAGCGAATAGCGGGTGAGCTTGTCGCGCGCCCATTCACCGATGACGGTGCTGGTGGTGTAGCGGATGTTGTGCTGGTCGAACGAAAGCAGCGCCCCCAGGCCCGAAGGTGCGAGCGCGGCGCGCACGCGCGCGAGGCGGTAGTCGTGCAGCCGGCGGAAATTGATGCGCTCCTCGAAATCGACCTGCGTGTGGCCGGGCGCCTGCAGCGGCCGCTTCCAGTTGTGGTGCGGATCGATGTCGTCGGGCCGGATGATTTTCGGCTCGGCGCTTTTTCTTGGTTTGGCCATCGATGTTTTTTCCTGGGCGACTCTTTGCAGAACGCGAAGTATGCCACGCGGCCGCGAAGGGGTCCGCTCTAATTGGCTTTTATGCCCGCCGCCTTGATCAGCTTGGCGTTCGACTCGAATTCTTCCCTGATCATGGCTTCGAATTCCGGCAGCGTCAGCGTCAGCGGATCCGCTCCGGTTTTGACGATCCGCTCGCGCACGTCGGGCGCGTTCACCGCAGCGTTGATTTCGCGGTGCAGACGCAGCACGATGTCGCGCGGCGTCCTGGTGGGCACCAGCGCGCCGACCCAGAAGTTGTAGTCCGAGCCCGGATAGCCCGCCTCGACCGTGGTGGGTATGTCGGGGAAAAGCGAGCTCCTCTTGGGCGAGCCCACTGCAAGGGCGCGGATCTTGCCGTCCTTCTCAGCGCCGCGAACCTGGAAAGGGAGCGCGAAATAGAAATCGGCGCGGCCCGTGAGCACTTCCGTGAACGCTTCCGGGGCGCCCTTCATGTGCAGCGGCAGGACTTCGATGCCGGCGGAAATGCGAAAGCGCTCCAGGTTCATGTGCGTCGCGCTGCCGATCCCCGCCGTGGCGCCGACAATGTCGCCGGGCTTCGCCTTGGCGGCGGCGACCAGGTCTGCCACCGACTTGTAGGGTTTCGCGCTGGAAACGATCAGCACCGTCGGTATCGTCGCCATGGTGGCAACCGGCGTCAGGTCCTTCGGATCGAGTACCCCGGGGTTGATCAGCGGCGCGACGGTCAGCGCCGAGGCGTAGACCATGATCGTGTGGCCGTCGGGGTCGCCCTTGGCAACGCGGGACGCGCCGATCAGCCCTCCCGCGCCGAGCCAGTTCTCGACGATCACGGCCTGCCCGAGGCTCGTCTGCATTTTCTCGGCGACGATGCGCGCCATGGTGTCCGAGGCGCTGCCCGGAGTCACGCCCGAAATGAGCCGGACTGTCCTGCCTGGAAAACTCTGCGCGAGCGCGGCGCCCGTTCCAACCGATAACGCGGCGGCGCACAGCCAGAAGCCTTTCATCAATTTACGCATGGTCTCGCTTCCTCAAAAGAACTTCAGACCTTCGGCAGCCCCAGCCGCCCGGCGAGCCAGTCGGCCGTCCGGCTTCGATAGCGATAGGGGCGATTGTTGGCATTGTGCCCGCCGTCCTCGACCACCAGCAACTCTACCGGACCGGAGACGCTCTTCGCCAGCCGTTCGGCGTGCGAAGCCGGGACCAGCCGGTCCTGGCGCCCGGTCACGATGAAGATCGGGCAGGCGATTTTGCCGGCTGCGTCTTTCATCGACAGCGTCGCGGCGTTCTTCAGCGCGTCGGCCTCGTTCATGCAATGGCTGCGCACGCGGAAGGCTTCGCGGGTCAACAGCGGCAACGCTGCCCAGATTTCCTTCCACTCGAACGGCCCGGAGAGCGCGATGCAGGCGCGGATGCGCTTCTCGTATGCGGTCGCGCGCGGCGCGTAGTAGCCGCCGAGGCTGACGCCCCACATGGCGATCTTCGCGGCGTCGAGATCGGCGCGCTTTTCGATCCAGTCGCACACCGCGCGCGCCGCGCGTTCGTAGTCGCCGCAGATCGGGATCTCGTACTCCGCCTCGCCCTGCCCGGGGCCGTCGACCGCGAGGATCGCGATTCCTCGCGCAAGAAACGGCTCCGCGTAGGCGTGCAGCTCTTCCTTGGTGGAATCCAGGCCCGGCGCCATGATGAGCACGGGCGACCTGGCGGAGCGTTGAAGCGGGTGCCGCAGGATCCCGTAAAGGGTTTTTCCCTCGAACGGTATCGAAACGCGTTCCCCTGTGGGGCGCATGAGCGGGAGCGCCGCCTTGTAGCATTCAACCGAGCGCAGGTGCGCCTCGCGCATCTGTTTCTGGTCGTGCACGAAAACGAACTTGGCGAAGTGGTAGTACATGGCCGCGCGCACCAGGTGCTCGCCGGCAGTGAGCCGGTAGCCTTGGGCGAGCGCTTCGCGCCCGAGCGCCTCGTGGATCTCGCCGCGCTCGCACCATGCGCGGCACCAGTCCTCCCAGCGCTCGATTCCGGCGGTGACCTCCTCGAAATCGGCGAGCAGCACGCCGTTCGAGACGAAGCGCGGCGCCCAGTGCGCGATCGCCGTGGCGACGCGCGGATCGGAGGGTTTTGTTTTTGTTTCCACTTCGGACATTGAAGAATCAGTCAATTTCGTAACGCACCTCGCACAGTACAACAAATTGAAAGCAGCGGTTGAAATTCTTCGCCATCGGTGGGATAGTCGCCAATGGTTGCCGGTGGAAATGTGAAACGCCGCAGGAGGAACGGAATGAAAAACAGAGTCTCGACACTGCTGCTTGCGCTCGCCGCGGCCGCACCGGCCGCCTACGCGCAGCGAAGCGACCTCGACGAAACGCAGCTGCTAGGTCGCCAGGTCTTCGCGCAGTCGTGCGGCATCTGCCACCTGCAACCGTCGCTCGGGGTCAAAACCTACGGGCCGTTGCTGAACAAGGCTGCGGCTGGCGGAAACGACGAGGTCATGCGCGCGTTCATCGTCAACGGCTCCGACCGCATGCCCGCGTTCAAGTATTACCTCAAACCGGCGGAGATCGATGCCATCATCGCCTATTTGAAAACGGTGCCGGTACCCGCTGCGCCCGCACCCAACGCCCAGAAATAAGGAGAAGCCCGATGAACATGATTCGAATGCTCCTCGCATGCGCAACGTCCCTGCTCGTGGCGACCGCATCCCACGCTGCCGATCAGTCGCTGAGCGGCGCGATCACTTCGCATTCCGGCCAGAAGCTCGAAGGCGTCACGGTATCCGCCAAGCTGGAGGGCTCCACCATCACCACCAGCGTGTATACGGACACGGCGGGCAATTATTTTTTCCCGCCCCTGCCCGCGGGCAGGTACCGCGTGTGGGCGCAGGCGCTCGGCTTCGAAATCGGCAAGGCCTCCGTCGAACTCGCCGCAGGGCGGCGCCAGAATTTCACGTTGCAGGATATGACGGATGCCGAGCGGCGCTTCCGCCAGTTGCCCGGCGAGATGATGGTCGCGGCATTGCCGGAGGCGAGCGCCGACGACGCCCGCGCCAAGAAGATTTTCATGAACAACTGCACCGGCTGCCACTCGACGAGCTACGCGCTGCAATTCCGCTTCGACGAGGCCGGCTGGAGCAAGATCATCGACCTGATGAAAGTCGTGCCGGTGACCGGCGTTTATCCGGGGCCGAATGCCAAATCCAACCAGATCATGGAGCGCCACCAGAAGGAGCTTGCCGCCTACCTCGCGCGCGCGCGCGGTCCGGGCGAATCGTCGATGAAGGTTGTGGCGCGTGCGCGGCCCACGGGCGAGGCTGCGCGCGCCGTGTGGACGCTCTACGACCTGCCGCTCAATCCGGATGCGGGGATCGGCACCCGATACAACCCGAACGACGGCACCGACTGGTCGCTCGGCACCACTTCGAAAATGGGTCAGCTGCCGCACGACGGCGCACTGGGCCTCGACGGCACGATCTACTTCACCAGCAACAACCCCAACCTCGGCGTGACGATCGGCAAGGTCGATCCCGTTACGGGCGCCGTCAGATACCTGAAGGCCGATGCGAAGAACGGACTGGCCGCCACCACCCACGGCCTCGCGCGCGACCGCGCGGGCAACCTTTGGTTCGACATCAATCCTGGCCGACGCGCGCTGGGCAAGCTCGACACCGCCACCGACAAGATCACGATTTACCAGACCCCGGAAAGCATGGCCCCGGTGGGCGGGGCGGTGACCATAGACGTGGACGGCAAAGGCATGATCTGGGCGTCCACGCCCAG
>DATHJM010000376.1:0-3680 GCA_035489775.1 Burkholderiales bacterium | reverse complement strand
TTCGCGCGCCTTGAACACGAACGCAAGCAGGCCTCCCGGGATCGCGAGCCCGAGCGTGCCGAGCACCGCTTTCCTGTCGAGCCCCAGCGGGCCGGCAATCAGGGACGGAAGATCCTGCCCTCCCGCAAGGGTCGCGCCCACGGAATCGAGCGCCGCCACGCGAAACACTCCGAGGATTCCCTTGAGCGTCATGTACGCGGCGATCGCCAGCACGATCGCGACGACGAGCGATTTGAGGTTGCCCGTGCCGATGCGGATCAGCGTCTTCGAGCCGCAGCCCGACCCGAGCGTCATGCCGATTCCGAACAGCAGGCCGCCGAGGATGTAGGAGAGCCAGGTGAATCTGGGAGCGGTATAGATCGTCTTGGAGAGGTCGATGAGCCCCGCGAGCTGCAGGCTGCTGGCGCCCGCGGTCGCCACGGCGATGGCGAGCAGCCACATTCGCATGCGGTTCCAGTCGCCCATGTTGACCACGTCCGACACCGCCCCCATGGTGCAGAAGTGCGTCTTGTTGCCGACGGCGCCGAAGACAAAGGCGAGCGCAAAAGCGCCCCACACGACCGTGGAGGCGAGCGCTGCCGGATTGGGTTCGGTCAAGAGACCTCGATTCGGAATCGCCCCGGAATTCCAGCGCGCGCGCCGGGATTCGCGGCAGCCGCTTATTTCTTCGTTATGAGGCGCTGTTTGGCCTGCTCGGCCGCCGGGCTCGAAGGATACCTTTTCACGAGCGCGCGCAGCGTCTCGCGGGCGGCGGGGCTGTCCCCCAGCTCCGCCTGGGAGCTCGCGATGTTGAGCAGCGCATCGGGGGCCTTGGAATTCTCGGGCCAGAGCTTGACCACTTTCTGCTGGGCCGCGATGGCGGACTTGTAATCGCGCATCGCGTAGTAGGCATTGCCTATCCAGTACTGCGCCGAGGGCAGAAGGTCGCTGCCGGAGAAATTGGTCATGAAATTCTGGAAGCTGGTGATCGAGAGCTGGTAGTTGCCGACCTTGAACTGGTTGAGCGCCAGCTCGTACGCCTGCTTCTCGGCGGCCGCGCTGCGCTCGCCCTGGCTCAGCTTGTCCTGCAGCTGCGTTTGCGACTGCTCGAGCTTCCTCAGGCGGTTGTCCAGGTCGACGTAGAGGTCCTTCTGGCGGCGCTCGAGCGTCTCGGTCTGGTTCGCGAGCACTTCGATCATCCCGCGCAGCTTTGCCACGTCCTGCTTGAGCGATTCGATCAGCTGGGCGAGATCCACGACCCGGTTCTGCCCGGACGAATCCAACTGCCCGAGCCGCGCGTCGATGGTGGAGAGGCGCTCCTCGATCGCCTTCTGGCGCGCCTCGACCTGGTTTCTCAGCTGGAAGATCTGCTTGCGCGCCTCCTCGTCGTCGAACAGGGCCGCGTGGGCCGCGCCCGCGAGAAGCGCGGCCCAAACCGCAAGCGTGATTCGCAGCCGCATCGCCTTAGTATTCCCCGCCGTAGAGCATGTCGCTGCGGCGGTTCTGCGACCAGCACCCTTCGGTATGATCGCCGCACCGCGGCTTTTCCTCGCCGAGGCTGACCGGCTCGACCTGCGCTTCGGTCGCCCCCATCAGGACGAGCATGCGCTTGACCCCTTCGGCTCTGCGTTGCCCGAGCGCGATGTTGTATTCGCGGCTGCCGCGCTCGTCGCAGTTGCCCTGAACCAGCATCTTCTTGCCGCGGTTCTCGGCGAGGTATTTGCCGTGGGCCTGCAGCAGCGGCCGGTACTCGTCCCTGATATCGTACTTGTCGTACTCGTAGAAGACCGAGCGCTTCGACAGGCCGCTGTTCGGGTCCTTGAGAGGATCGACCAGCGGACCGAGCGGCTGGATCGGGCGCGCCGCAACCGGCGGCGAGGCCGGGAGCCCCGGAGTCTGGACGCTCGGCTCCGCGGGCTTGCTGGTTTCGACAGGCGTGCTCGCGCATCCGTAGAGCAGCGCCAGGGTCAGAGCGGAAAACAATGCGTTCTTCATGACAACCTCCTTTAGAGTGTTCAACAAAACTAGGAGACACCCTCCCATGTGCTCCCCTGAATCGCCTCCGTAACGGCCGATCCGTTACGGCCCTCAGTTACCCAAAAACGGCCCCCAGGACGGCTCGCGCACATCCGCCGCCTGGATGCCCAGCCGCTGCTTGAAGCGGCCGTCGCTCGATACCGCGGCAAGCACGCCGCGGTTGTCGACGTCGGTTGCATACAGAATGATCCGTCCGTTCGCCGCGAAGCTCGGAGACTCGTCGCGCGGCCCGTCCGTCAAGGCCTGGACCTGCTTGCTGCCGAGGTCCATGGCCATCAGCTGGAAACGCCCGCCGACACGCGAAATATACGCGAGGATCTTGCCGTCCGGGCTGACGCGCGGGGATACATTGTAATCGCCTTCGAAGGTCACGCGCACGGGATCTCCGCCGCCCGCGGGCATGCGATAGATCTGCGCGCTCCCCCCTCTGTCCGAGGTGAAATAGATGGATTGACCGTCGGGAGTGAAAAATGGTTCCGTATCGATCGCGTCGGAAAACGTGATTCGCCGCAAATTCGTGCCGTCGGCGTTCATCAGGTAGACCTGCGAGCTGCCGTCCTTGGTGAGCACTGCC
The DNA here is from genome assembly GCA_035489775.1 of Burkholderiales bacterium. Classification (GTDB taxonomy): domain Bacteria; phylum Pseudomonadota; class Gammaproteobacteria; order Burkholderiales; family SG8-39; genus VBDM01. Next base: position 1,090 of record DATHJM010000376.1, on the reverse strand, counting down.
GCGAGCTGCCTGCCGTCCGGCGACCAGGCCGGCGCGCTGTTCGAGCCCCTGTAGTTGGCCACCGGGGCCGGCTGCTTGCTCGCCGAGAGGTTCTGCACGAAGAGGATCGGCTTCTTGTTCTGAAACGAGACGTAGGCCATTCGCGTTCCATCGGGCGACCAGGCCGGCGACATGATCGGTTCGGAGGAAATCAGGATCGACTGGGCGTTCTGCCCGTCCGCGTCCGCGACGCGCAGCTCGAAGCGTGTCCCCTGCTTGACCACGTAGGCGATTCTCGTGCTGAACACGCCGCGCTCGCCGGTCAGCTTCTCGTAGATGAAATCGGCGATCTTGTGGGCCGTGAGCCGGGTCTGCGCGGCGGTGAGGGTGAACGCGATGCCGCCGATCTGGGACTGCTTGAGCACATCGAGCAGGCGAAAGCGCACTTCGAACCTGCCGTCGGAGAGCCGCTTCGCCTCCCCGATAAGCACGGCATCGGCAAGGCGGCTCTTCCATTCGGGAAAATTGACCTGGGCGATATCGGTAGGCACGGGGCTGACTCCGCCGACGAATATCGCGCGGAAGCGGCCGCTTCGCGAAAGGTCCTGCTCGACGATTTCCGTGATGCTCTGCGGCAGCGCCGATTCCCCCGCGAACGGCAGCACCGCGATGGGAATCTGATTGGCGCCGCCCCCTATGATCTCGATGGTGAGCTGGGCCTGGGCGGCACCGGTGAGGAGGAAGGCGAGTGCGGCGAAAAGTGTCGCGGTTCGTTTCATTCGGAGTGAAAGTATACCGTCATCATCGCTCCCCTTACTCTTGCGGCCTGAACTTGAGCTGCAGCTCGCGCCTGAACTGATCGGGGCGGTCCGGCCTGGGCAGCGGCGAGCTTCTCAGTATCGCCCGCTCGACTGCGTCATCGTAGGCCTTGTTCCCGCTCGATTTTCTGAGCAGCGGCGCGGAAAGCACTTCGCCCGTGGGCAGCTGTACGACATCGAAGATCACCTCGGGGTTTCCCTTGAGCTCGGACGGCAGCACGATGTTCGCTTTGATCTTGGAGCGGATCTTGTCTGCGTAGCCGGCGTCGATCGCCGGCGGCGCGGCGGGGGTG
>DATHJM010000375.1:0-9535 GCA_035489775.1 Burkholderiales bacterium | reverse complement strand
CGATCCTCCCATCATCAAGATCACCTCGGCCGATGGGGCGCGAGCGCTGGCCCGGCGCGAATTGGAACGCAAGCCCGATTTCATCAAGGTCTGGTTCATCCACCAGAAGGGCGACGATCTCGCCGCGCAAGAGGCGATCGTCAAAGCGGCTGCCGACGCGGCCCACGCGGCCGGAGTGCGCCTTGCGGTGCACGCGACCGAGCTCATCGTTGCCAAGGCGTCGCTCAGGGCCGGCGCGGATTTTCTGGTGCACTCGGTGGAGGACGGGGTGGTCGACGGGGAATTCCTTGCCCTGGCGAAAAAGAACCGCGCGCTCTACTGCCCGACGCTCTTCGTCATCCTGGGTTACCGGTATGCGCTGTCGAATACCTGGCAGCCGACCGAAGCCGAGCGGCGCCGGGCCGATCCGCAGGTCCTCGCCGCGATGAATGATCTGCAGAAAATCCCCAAGGAAATGCTTCCGGACCGGGTGGCCAAAGCCATGAGCCAGCCGGCGCCGCCCAAGCCCTCGGACATCGCGCTGCAAAATCTGCGCAAGGTGTGGGATGCGGGGATTCCTGTCGTCATGGGAACCGATGCCGGCAACATCGGAACCTTGCACGGGCCATCGGTATTCCGGGAAATGGAAATCATGACCCGGGCAGGCCTTACGCCATTGCAGGTATTGCGCTCCGCGACGTCGAATGGAGCCAGGGCCATGGGCATGGAGCGCGAGATAGGAACGCTCGCTCCCGGTAAACTCGCCGACCTGGTGATCCTGGATGCGGACCCGCTCGCCAATGTGATGAACCTCGAAAAGATCCATCGCGTGATCAAGGACGGCAGGGTGTTTGTGCCCGATGAACTGATCCGGTCGATCGCGTCCAAGAGCGGACCCTCGTGAAGGCGCCGCCCGCGAAGGATCAATACCATTTGGCCTCCCCCGGAGGTCGCGTCTTGAAGCGCTTGTGGGTCCAGAAGTATTGCTCCGGCATTTCGCGCACTCGCTCCTCGATGAATGCGTTCATGCGACGCGCGTCCGCGGCATCGTCGCCGCTCGGGAAATCCTCCCAGACCGGATAGCACCGCAGCTCGTATCCGTCGCCGCCCGGCAGCATGCGCGTCACGCAGGGGAGCACGCGCGCGCCCGTGAGCCGGGTCATGCGCGAAAGTCCGGTGATGGTCGCGGCCGAGGCGGCGAAGAACGGCACGAAAATCGCATCGCGGGGCCCGTAGTCCTGATCGGGAAGATAGTAAAACGGAATCCCCTCCTTCAACGCGGCCAGCGCCGGGCGCACGCCTTCCTGGCGGGAGATCGCGCGCTGGCGCCCGAAGCGCGTTCGCCCGGAAAGAAGCAGCGCGTCGAAGAAAGGGTCCTTCTGTCTCGCGTAGATCCCCACCATGTCGATTTCGCAGGTGAGGCGCGTGCAGCCCGCGTCCAGCCCGACGAAGTGCGGTGCGAGCAGGATGAGCGGCTGTCCCTTGAGCGCGTGGATCCGCTCAAGTCCGACAATTCTTGCGAGCCGCATCACACGCTCGCGCGACGCCCACCACAGAATAGAGCGTTCGAGCACGCTCCGGCCGAAAGCGCGGAAGTGCGCCTTGGCAAGCGCGACGCGCTCCGCCTCCGGCAACTCCGGCAGGCAGCGCGAAAGATTGGTCAAACAGACGCGGCGCCGCTCGCGTCCAAGGACATACAGCAGCGAACCCAGAGCGGAGCCGATCGGAGCAAGCAGGGCGAGCGGCAGGAAGTGCAGCATCCAGACAATGGCGACGGCGATTCGGGTCAGCAAGGCCGCCCCTTTACCCGGCACCCGGCGGCAGTACCCCCGCCGGAACCTTGTAGCGGTTATAGCCCCACAGGTACTGCTCGGGGTGACGGCGAATCAGCCGCTCCAGAGAGCGGTTGAGAGCCCGCACCGGCGACTCGGGCGGCCGCGGCGCGAGCATCGGTTCCGCAATGAAGCGATAGCCGCGCCCCCGGGGCAGACGCTCGGCGCAGCACAGCAGCACCGGAGCCCCGGTCTGCTCGGAAATCCGTCCGACGAGCGTCATGGTATAGGCGGCCCTGCCGAAGAACTCGACCCATTCGCCTTCACCGACGCCGGGCACCTGGTCGGGCAGCATCCCGATCGCTTCTCCGCGCCTGAGCGCCTTCAACATCGAGCGCACACCCCGCAGATCGGCGGGAATGCTTTTCATCGCGGGGCCGCGGCTGCGGCCGATCCGCATGAGCGGCTCGAGGGCACGAATCTTGGGTGGGCGGTACATCACCGTTATCGGCATGCGACTCGCGACATATTGTCCGACCATTTCCCAGCAGCCGATGTGGGGCGTAACTACGATGACGCCCTTTCCGCGCCTCGCGCCGTCGTCAACGTGCTCCCATCCATTCACCTCGACCACCAGATCGGCCACCCGAGCGAGCGGACGCATCCAGACAGCCGGCACTTCCATCACGCTCTTGCCCGCCTCCGAAACGGCGGCCCGGCGCACGCGAATATCGCTCAGCCCCGCGGTGGCGAGGTTGCGCTTGAAGTCCCTCCGGTAACGCGGTGAGCAGAGATAGACTATCCAGCCCAGCGTCGCGCCCAGAGCGTGTAACAACGGCAGGGGGAGACGCGCCGCCAGCCGCAGCAGGAATAGCATGGGCCGAAAGTGGGATGGTGTGGGTTGGGTGGGCGAAATCGCTGTGCTAGACTGGCAAACCTTTTTTCGCGGGGAAAACCGCCAGCATGAGCAGCTATCTATTTACGTCCGAATCGGTGTCTGAAGGACATCCGGACAAGGTCGCCGACCAGATTTCCGATGCGGTTCTCGACGCCATTCTAGCGCAGGACAAAACCTCCCGAGTCGCCGCCGAGACCCTGGTCAAGGACAATATGGTGGTGCTCGCCGGCGAAATCACCACCGGCGCGCGGGTCAATTTCTCCGAAGTGGTGCGCAAGACCGTCAAGCGCATCGGCTACAACGATCCGACCATCGGCTTCGATACCCACACCTGCACCGTGATCGTGGCCTACGGCGAACAGTCCAAGGACATTGCGCAGGGCGTGGACGAAGGCAAGGGTCTCGACCTCGATCAGGGCGCGGGCGACCAGGGCCTGATGTTCGGGTATGCCTGCGACGAGACGCCGCAACTGATGCCGCTGGCCATTCATCTCGCGCACCGCCTGGTCGAGCGCCAGTCGGAGATCCGCCGCGACGGCCGCCTGTCCTGGCTGCGCCCGGACGCCAAGTCCCAGGTCACCATCAAATATGTGGATAACAAGCCCGATTCGGTCGAGACGGTGGTGCTATCCACCCAGCATCAGCCCGGCCTCACCCACAAACAGATCGAGGAAGCGGTGATCGAACAGATCATCAAGCCGGTGCTGCCGAAAAATCTCATCAAGGGCCAGATAAAGTACCTCGTCAACCCGACCGGCAGCTTCGAGATCGGCGGGCCCAAGGGCGACTGCGGCCTCACCGGCCGCAAGATCATCGTCGATACTTACGGCGGCTCGGCTCCGCACGGCGGCGGCGCGTTCTCCGGCAAGGACCCGTCCAAAGTCGACCGCTCGGCGGCCTACGCAGCGCGCTACGTCGCCAAGAACATCGTCGCAGCGGGACTCGCTTCGAGATGCCTGGTTCAGGTTTCTTACGCCATCGGCGTCGCACGCCCGACCAGCGTCTGGGTCACCACGTATGGAACGGGGAAGATCTCGGACGAAAAGCTCGCCGAGATCGTCCAGAAGCATTTCGACCTGAGGCCCAAGGGCATCATCCAGATGCTCGACCTGCTGCGCCCGATCTACGAGAAGACCGCCGCCTATGGGCACTTCGGGCGCGACGAGCCCGGGTTCACCTGGGAAGCCACCGACAGGGCGCGCGCGCTCGCGGCCGATTCAGGGATCAAGCAGCCGGCGATGGCCTGAGAACCGCCCGCCCCGGAAATCGGCCCGGCCCGCCGCTGCGGTATAATTCCGCCTCCCCGAGGAGCGTTGCAACGAACCGCCAGGTTCGCCAGGCTCGGTGGGCTCACATTGCAACGGCGCTCGCAAACTCTTTGAACCAAGGAGGGCGCGAGATGAGCGCCGTACTCAAATCCAAGCACGACTTTCACGTAGCCGATCTTGCGCTGGCCGACTGGGGCCGCAAGGAAATCGCCATCGCAGAGACCGAGATGCCGGGCCTGATGGCGATCCGCGAGGAATTCGCCGCGACCCAGCCGCTGCGCGGGGCGCGCATCTCCGGCTCGCTGCACATGACCATCCAGACCGCGGTGCTGATCGAGACGCTGCAGGCGCTGGGCGCGCAGGTGCGCTGGGCCTCGTGCAACATTTTCTCCACCCAGGACCATGCCGCCGCTGCGATCGCCGTGAAGGGCACGCCGGTGTTTGCCTACAAGGGCGAGTCGCTGGAGGAATACTGGGACTACACCCACCACATTTTCGAGTGGCCCAATAACGCTTGCTCCAACATGATCCTGGACGACGGCGGCGACGCGACGCTGCTGCTGCACCTGGGCGCCCGCGCCGAGAAGGATGCCTCCATCGTCGCCAAGCCGGCGAGCGAGGAGGAAAAATTCCTTTTCGCCGCGATCAAGGCCAGGCTCGCCCGGGACCCGAAGTGGTATTCGACCCGCCTAGCGCAGGTAAAAGGCGTCACCGAGGAGACCACCACCGGCGTGCACCGGCTCTACCAGATGCACAAGGAAGGGCGGCTCGCCTTTCCGGCGATCAACGTCAACGATTCGGTGACCAAGAGCAAGTTCGACAATCTCTACGGCTGCCGCGAGTCGCTGGTGGACGGCATCAAGCGCGCCACCGACGTGATGATCGCCGGCAAGGTAGCGGTGGTCGCCGGCTACGGCGACGTCGGCAAAGGCAGCGCCCAGGCGCTGCGTGCGCTCTCGGCCCAGGTGTGGGTGACCGAGATCGACCCGATCAACGCATTGCAGGCGGCGATGGAAGGCTACCGCGTGGTGACCATGGACTACGCCGCCGACAAAGCCGACATCTTCGTCACCGCCACGGGGAATTTCCATGTGATCACCCACGATCACATGAAAAAAATGAAGAATCAGGCCATCGTATGCAACATCGGCCATTTCGACAACGAGATCGACATCGCCTCCATCGAGCAATACAAATGGGAGGAAATCAAGCCGCAGGTCGACCATATTATCTTCCCCGACGGGAAGAGGATCATCCTCCTCGCCAAGGGGCGGCTGGTGAACCTGGGCTGCGGCACCGGGCATCCGTCGTATGTAATGAGCTCGTCCTTCGCCAACCAGACCATCGCGCAGATCGAGTTGTGGACCGAATCGCAAAAGGGTTCCGGCAAGTATCCGGTCGGCGTGTATGTGCTGCCCAAGCACCTGGACGAGAAGGTCGCTCGGCTGCAGCTGAAGAAGCTCAATGCGCAGCTCACCGAGCTCACCGACGCGCAGGCGCGCTACATCGGGGTGTCCAAGACCGGTCCCTACAAGGCCGACCACTACCGCTACTGAGCGTGGCGGCGATGGGCGCGATTCTCGGAGCCTGGCGATGAACTCGATCTGGAACGACAACTACGCCGCGATCGCCCTCCACCTGGTGATCGCGCTCGCGGCGGGCGGAATCATCGGCCTGGAGCGCAGCTATCACGGCCGGCCCGCGGGTTTCCGCACCCATGCGCTCGTATGCCTCTCTTCCTGCATGCTGATGGTTCTTACCGTGTACCAGGACACCTGGTTCTCGGCCTATTCGCTCGAGCGCATCAGCGTCGATCCGACCCGCATGGCGCAGGGGATCATGACCGGCATCGGTTTTCTCGGCGCCGGGGTGATCATGAAAGAAGGGTTGACGATTCGCGGCCTCACGACTGCGGCCTCGATCTGGATCACCGCCGCAATCGGCATCATGATCGGCGTGGGGTTCTACTTCCCCGCCGGCATAGGAACGGCGCTGACGCTCGTCGTGCTTTCGGGCTTTCGCTGGATCGAGCGACGGATGCCGATCGAATTCTACGCGAACCTTACGGTGGGGTTTCTTCGCAACGCCGCCATGCCCGAGCCCGAGTTGCGCGCAATGGTGGAACGGCAAGGCTTCGTCGTCGCCAACATGAACTACAGCGTGACGGGGGACGGGAAGGTCTTCGAGTACCACATGGTGATCCATTCGCCCGACCGCAGCAACACCCGCCCGCTTTCCGAGGCCCTCAACGCCGTACCTTCGGTCACCGCATTCCGAATCGCGCCGACCGGGGATTAGACGGCCGACAGGCCACCCGGTTCTTGCGGTTACGCCTTCTACAGCTCGTAGGTTTCGGCCTTGCCGGCCAGGGCAGTCTCGATCAGCTTTCGCGATAGCCGCGGCGAGAACAGCTCGATGAAGGTGTAAGCATAGCCGCGTAGCGCCGCGCCGCGGCGCACCGCAACGCGGGTCGTCATGGTGCCGAACAGGTGTCCTGCCTCCAGTGAGCGCAGGTGCCGGTCGCGCTTCTCGTCGAAAGCCATCGCCGCGATGATGCCGATGCCCAGTCCCAGCTCCACGTAGGTCTTGATCACGTCCGAATCCACCGCGGAAAGCACGATATCGGGCGCCAGCCCTTGTGCCTTGAACGCCTCGTCGATATGGCTCCTCCCGGCGAAGGCGGGGTCGTAGGTGACGATCGGGTATCGCGCCAGCACCTCGAGGGTCAGCCGCTGCTCTTTCGCGAGCGGGTGCTTCGCCGGCACCACCACGCAATGGCGCCATTCGTAGCCCGGCAGCGCGAGGAGCTTGGGATAGCTGTCCAGCGCTTCGGTGGCGATCGCCATATCGGCTTCGCGCGCGATCACCATTTCCGCAAGCTGCGGCGGGTTGCCCTGCTTGATCGTGAGGTGCACCTTCGGATAGCGCCGCTTGAATGCGCCCACCACCTTGGGCAGCGAGTAGCGTGCCTGGGTATGGGTGGTGGCGATGGTCAGCGTACCTACGGCCTGGTCCTTGAATTCGCGTCCCACCTGCTTCAGGTTCTCAGCATCCTGTAGCAGTCTTTCGATTACCTCAACCACCGCTTTGCCGGGTTCGGTCACGGCGATGATGCGCTTGCCGTGACGCACGAAGATCTCCACGCCCAGTTCGTTCTCGAGCTCGCGGATCTGCTTCGACACCCCGGGCTGGGAGGTAAACAGTTTTTTTGCCGCTACCGTGAGGTTCAGCCCCTGCCTGATCGTCTCCCGGACATACCTTAATTGCTGAAAATTCATGACCTTACATCATATGTTCTATGGTTATTAAATTCTAACACAAAAGTCTTTTGAGGTATTAGGTGCGGACGCTAGGATGCCTTCCTGTCGCGCAACATTCGCATAGACCATGTTCTCGATTGACCCCGGCACGATCGCTCTTATCGCCATGACTTTTTTCGCGGCCTTCGTCAACGGCGCGCTCGGTTATGGATTTTCCTCGCTCACCGTACCGGTGGGACTGTTCTTCTATACCAACCGCATCCTCAACCCGGCGCTGGTTCTGATCGAGGTCTTCATCAACCTGTATGTCCTCTTCATCAACCGGGCGAGCGTTCCGGCAGTATGGAAGAGGGTCTATCCGATACTCATCGGATTGCTCCCCGGCGTTGCGGCAGGCAGCTACTTTCTTTCCTTGATTCATCCGGGCTGGCTGAAATTCGCGACCTACGCTTTTCTCCTTCCGCTCATTCTTTTTCAGGCGGCCGGGGTGCGCAGGCCGATCCGGGCGGAAAAACTGATCGGTGTTCCCTTCGGAGCGGGGCTCGGCTTCCTGTATTCCGTCACGACGATATCCGGTCCGCCCCTGGCGGTGCTGTTCAATAATCAGGGGCTGGTAAAACAGGAGTTTCGAGCCGGCCTCGGACTGATTCGAGTGGCCGAATCGACCTTGACTGCCATTGCTTATTACCACTTGGGGCTGTTTGCGGTCGACAGCCTCGGAATCGTTTCCACGATCGTACCCAGCGTCCTTATAGGCATTCCACTGGGCGCCTACCTCATCCGGCGACTCGACGCGGAAACGTTTCGCCGCGTGTGCATGAGTTTTGACGTCTGGATCGTCGGTTTCGGTCTTTCACGGGTGCTGATCGATCTGAAATTGGCGCATGGCGCGTTGGCGTACGCTCCGATGGCCGTCGCGATTGTGCTCGATGCCTGGCTGTTGTACGTCTTTTTCAGCAGCAGGGGAGCGGCGAAAGCGGCCCTCGCCCGCGCCTGAGCCGAGCATGTATATCTACGAAGAAATCGATCAGAAGCTCGTCGACGAACGCGTCGTCCAGTTCCGCGACCAGACGCGGCGGTTTCTCGCCGGCAAGCTCTCCGAAGACGAGTTCCGCGCGCTGCGCCTGCGCAACGGCCTCTATATCCAGCGCTACGCGCCGATGCTCCGGATCGCGATTCCCTACGGGTTGCTGTCGACCAAGCAGCTGAGAAAGCTCGCGCATATCGCCAGCAAGTACGATCGCGGCTACGGCCATTTCAGCACGCGCCAGAACCTCCAGCTGAACTGGCCGAAGCTCCCGCAGGCTCCCGACATCCTCGCCGAGCTCGCCTCCGTGCAGATGCACGCGATCCAGACCTCGGGCAATTCGTTCCGCAATATCACCACCGATCATTTTGCCGGCGTCGCGCAGGACGAGATCGTCGATTCCTTCGTCTGGTGCGAGATCATCCGCCAGTGGTCCACATTCCATCCCGAGTTCTCCTACCTCCCGCGCAAGTTCAAATTCGCGGTAAACGGCGCAAGATCGGACCGCGCCGCGGTCGCAGTGCATGACATCGGACTGCACGCGCTCAAGGATGAGAAGGGCGAGGTGGGGTTCCGCGTGCTGGTCGGAGGAGGCCTGGGCCGCACACCGGCGATCGGATTTGTCATCCGGGAGTTTCTGCCCTGGCGGCACCTGCTCACATATATCGAGGCAATCCTGCGGGTTTATAACCGCTACGGGCGGCGCGACAACATTCACAAGGCGCGAATCAAGATCCTGGTCAAGGAGCGCGGCCCGGAGAAATTCCGCGAGGAAGTCGATGCCGAATGGGCGCACCTGAAGGACGGCCCCGCGACGCTCATCCCCGAGGAGATTGCCCGCATCGAAAACCGGTTTACGCGCCCGAGCTACCTGCGGCTGCCGGCAACTGATGCCGGACTCGAAGCCGCGCTTGCGTCCGATCGGGCGTTCGCGAACTGGCACAAACGAAACGTCCACCCGCACAAGAAAGCGGGTTACGCCGCCGTCACGCTGTCCCTCAAGAAAACCGGGGTGCCGCCCGGCGACGTCACCGTCGAGCAGATGGAAAAAATCGCCGACCTCGCAGACTGCTATTCATTCGGAGAGCTGCGCGTGTCCCACGAGCAGAATCTGATTTTCGCCGATGTGCAGCTGTCCGATCTGCACTCCCTGTGGCGCGAGGTGAAGGCGCTCGGATTCGCCACGCCCAACGTCGGCCTGCTCACCAACATCATCTGCTGCCCGGGCGGGGACTTCTGCTCGCTCGCCAACGCCAAGTCGATCCCGGTGGCCGAGGCCATCCAGCAGCGCTTCGACGACCTCGACTACCTGCACGATATCGGCGAGATCG
>DATHJM010000374.1:0-4557 GCA_035489775.1 Burkholderiales bacterium | reverse complement strand
AGCTCTACCTTGTCGTCTACGCGGACCCTGCCAAGCCGCGCGCCTGGCACGACGCGCAGGCGCGTCTGCGCGAGCTGCTGGGCGCGCTGAGACTGCCTTTGTCACCGCCTTCCGAAATCCGCGACGCGGAGACGGAGGTCGCATCGAATTTCGACGCCGACGCGTTTCGCGCCGCGGTCGCCCGTGCAATCCGGTACGTTCACGACGGGGACATCATGCAGGTTGTGCTTTCCCAGCGTTTGTCGCGTCCGTTTGCCGGGTCTTCGCTTTCCCTGTATCGGGCTCTGCGCTCGATCAACCCTTCGCCGTACATGTTCTATTTCGATTTCGGCGACTTCCAGGTGGTCAGTGCTTCACCCGAAATCCTTGTGCGCCTGGAACGTGGTACGGTTACCGTGCGCCCGATCGCCGGAACGCGCCGCCGCGGGGCGACGCAAGTCGAGGACGTCGCGCTGGAGCGCGAGTTGCTGGCGGATCCGAAGGAGCGTGCGGAACACGTGATGCTGGCCGACCTCGGCCGCAACGACGTCGGGCGCGTGGCCGCGACGGGGACCGTCCGCCTCACCGAGACGATGACGGTCGAGCGTTACTCGCACGTGATGCACATCGTGTCGAACGTGGAAGGGCGGCTGAGGGACGGACTGGATTGCATTGACGTGTTCCGCGCGGCATTTCCTGCGGGAACGGTAAGCGGCGCGCCCAAGGTACGTGCCATGGAGATTATCGACGAGCTCGAGCCGGACAAGCGGGGCGTCTACGCGGGTGCTGCCGGCTATCTGGGATTCAACGGTGATATGGACCTGGCCATTGCGATCCGCACGGCTGTGGTGAAAGAGGGTCAGATGTACGTGCAGGCGGGCGCTGGGATCGTCGCCGACTCGGTGCCCGAAAGCGAATTGCAGGAAACCCGTGCGAAAGCGCGCGCGGTGCTGCGAGCTGCCGAGATCGCCTTGAGCGGGCTGGACATGCGGGCATGATCCTGATGATCGACAACTACGATTCCTTCACATGGAATCTGGTGCAGTATCTGGGCGAGCTGGGTGCCGACGTCAAGGTGTTTCGCAACGACGAGATCGCGGTAGCGGACATCGCTGCGATGAGACCGAAAGGCATCGTCATTTCGCCCGGGCCCTGTACGCCCACTGAAGCGGGAATCTCGCTCGTTGCGGTACGCGAATTCGCCGGCCAGATCCCGATATTGGGCGTGTGTCTCGGCCATCAGGCGATCGGCCAGGCTTTCGGCGGTGAGGTCGTGCATGCGGGTAAAGTCGTCCACGGGAAAACCTCGACGATCAGCCATGCAGGCTCCGGCGTGTTTCGCGGACTGCCGAGTCCCTTCGTGGCGACCCGGTACCATTCGCTTGCGATCCGCCGGGCGACCCTGCCTGAGTGCCTCGAGGTCACCGCAGAGTCCGAGGACGGTGAGATCATGGGAGTGCGCCACCGTGAGTTCGCTGTGGAGGGCGTGCAGTTCCACCCCGAGTCCTTTCTCACCGAGCATGGGCATGCGCTCTTGAAAAATTTCCTGCAACGGGAGGCGGCATGAGCATCACGGTCCAGGAAGCGCTGACGCGGGCCATCGAGCACCGCGAGATATTCCACGACGAAATGCTCGACCTGATGAGGCAGATCATGAGCGGGCAGGTCTCGCCCGTCATGATCGCGGCCATCATCGTGGGTTTGCGGGTGAAAAAGGAGACGATCGGTGAGATCACCGCCGCGGCGCAAGTGATGCGCGAGCTCGCGACGCGGGTGACGGTGAAGGATCCGGACAATCTGGTGGATATCGTCGGCACCGGTGGAGACGGCGCGCATACCTTCAATATTTCGACCGCGTCCATGTTCGTTTGCGCCGCGGCAGGGGGCCGCGTCGCCAAGCACGGCAACCGGGCCGTGTCTTCGCAGTCGGGCAGCGCGGACGTGTTGGAGGCGCTGGGTGCGAATATCAACCTGAAGCCCGAGCAAGTGGGCCGCTGCATCGACGAGGTAGGGGTCGGCTTCATGTTTGCGCCGGCGCACCACGCGGCGATGAAACACGCAGCCGCCGTGAGGCGCGAGCTTGGCGTGCGCACCCTGTTCAACATTCTCGGACCGCTCACAAATCCGGCCGGTGCGCCGACACAGCTGATGGGCGTTTTTCATCCCGATCTCGTCGGGATCCAGGTCCGGGTGCTGCAGCGGCTCGGCGCGCGCCATGCGATCACCGTCTACGGCCTGGAAGGCTTGGACGAGATCTCGGTGAGCGGCCAGACGATGATCGGGGAGTTGAGGAACGGCAAAGTTCTCGAGTACATGATTCACCCCGAAAGATTCGGTTTGCCGGTGCACGATCCCAGGGCGCTGCGCGTGACCACGGTGGAAGAGTCGCGAAACGTGGTCGTGGCGGCGCTGGAAAACAAATCCGGAGCCGCGCGCGACATCGTGGCGCTCAATGCCGGAGCTGCAATCTACGTGGCCGGCAAGGCCGCGAGCCTTGAGGAAGGCGTGGAGAAGGCGTTCGAGCTGATAAAGAGCGGTGCGGCGCGTGCCAAGCTCGACGCGTTCGTGAAATTCACCCAGCAACTCGCGCGTGGCTGATATCCTGGACAGGATCCTCGCGGTCAAGGCCGGGGAAATCGCAGAGGCGAAAAAAACCCTCGGCGCAACCGCCGCGCGGAACCAAGCGGAAGCGGCGGGAAAGCCGCGGGATTTTATTGGCGCCCTGCGCGCGAAAATCGCAGCCGGGAGGCCGGCGGTAATCGCCGAGATCAAGAAAGCGAGTCCGAGCAGAGGCGTTCTTCGCGAGCGATTCGATCCGGCTGCGATCGCGCGTTCCTACGCGCAGCACGGCGCGGCCTGCCTCTCGGTGCTCACCGACGAACATTTTTTTCAGGGTCGAGCGGAGGACCTTTCCACCGCGCGCGCGGCTTGCGGTCTCCCGGCGTTGCGCAAGGATTTCGTGATCGACCCCTACCAGGTGTACGAATCGCGCGTCATGGGTGCCGATTGCATCCTGCTCATCGTGGCGGCGCTCGAGCTGCCGCAAATGCGCGAGCTGGAGGCGGTAGCGGCCTCGCTCGGGATGGCGGTGCTCGCCGAAGTGCACGATGGCGCCGAGCTCGACCTCGCCCTCGAGCTCGCGACCCCGTTGATCGGCATCAATAACCGCGACCTGCATAGCTTCGAGACCAGACTCGAGACGACCCTCGGATTGTCGCCGCGGATTCCAGCACCGCGAATCGTGGTGAGCGAAAGCGGGATTCTCGCCCCCGAGCATGTAATCCAGTTGCGCCAAGGGGGAGTTCAGGTATTCCTGGTCGGGGAGGCTCTCATGCGGGCCGCTGACCCTGGGAGCGAGCTCGCTCGTATATTCTCAACATATTGATTTGAATTAAGGTATTACGCTGATGTTGCGAAAATGCAACACCCTTGGGCTCTTGAAGTGTCAAATTCACGGTTCTTATTGAGCTTCAAAGATTCGATTGGCAGAATTGCAACAGCCCAGTTCAGGGGTGAGAGCGGGCGGCGCGATGCGGCTGCCCTCGAGTCAAATATGAAGAGGAGACATTCTCGATGAACAAGAAATTGATGGCACTCGCAGTGGCTGGCGCGGTGACTGCTCCGGGCCTCGCCTTTGCGCAAGTTGGTGGCAGCCCCGGCGTCACGCTCTACGGGCGCCTCGACGAGACAATCATGAGCAACAAGTACTCGGCTAACGGCGCCAACACGATTACTGAATTGAAAAAAGGCGATATCTATTCGCCGGGCAACTCGATCGGCGTGCGCGGCAGAGAAGACCTGGGCGGCGGTACAGCCCTGTGGTTCCAGCTCGAAGCGGGCGCATGGCCGAGTGAACGTACGGAAGCCGGCGCGACCACGGGTGTCAACTTCGGCGGCAGGAATTCGGGTCTCGGCGTCTCGAGCGATCTGGGCGACATCATGTTCGGGATCTGGGACACACCCTACAAGCTGGCGTACGGCGCGGGCAACGTGGTCAACTCCGGCGGGTTCGCATCCTCCGGGATCATCATGGGCAACGGCGACACGACCGGCGCTCTGACGAACGCGCGGTGCACGAACACGGTGAGCAACGCCACCGGCACTCTGGCATCGACGGCAGCCAACGCCGTGTGCGTGACCGAATCGACCTCCAACGGCACCGCGTGGTCGCGCCGGATCAATAACTCGGTCCAATACTGGTCGCCGAACTTCGCCGGCCTGCAGTTCAGGCTCATGACGGCGTTGGCCAACTATCAATCGCCCGCCACTTCCGGGTTCGCAAGCGGCTTGCCGAAAGCGAAAGAATGGTCGGCCAGCGTCGCTTTTGCGCGCGGACCTCTGTCGCTCGCCGTGGCGTATGATCTCCACCAAGGACTCCGGCCGGGAACGGCTGCGACTGCGGTGGCGAATCCGAAAGACACCGGGATTCAGATCGGCGCCAAGTGGAATTTCGGCCTGGGAGAGGTTGGTGCGGGATACGAGAAGCTGAAATACGGCGATAACGGCCAAACGGGGGGCGCAAACAACAACGCAAACAACGGGGGGATGGACGTCCCTGCGTTCGTGGTCAACGGCAGG
>DATHJM010000373.1:0-4797 GCA_035489775.1 Burkholderiales bacterium | reverse complement strand
CGGAGTGCCTCGCGCTGTTGAGACGGGCGGTGCTCGAGGAGCCCGCGGCGATGGTGCGCGACGGCGGTGTGATCGCGAACGGCTACAGCCGGGAGCTCGATGAGCTGCGCGCGCTGCAGACCGACTCCGGGACCTTTCTCGCCGAGCTCGAGTCGCGCGAGCGCGCCCGTACCGGCATCCCCAACCTGCGCGTCGCCTACAACAGCGTGCACGGCTTTTACATTGAGATCACCAACGCTCATGCGCAGAAAGTGCCTGCCGACTACCGCCGCAGACAGACGCTCAAGAACGCCGAACGCTATATCACGCCCGAGCTGAAGGAATTCGAGGACAAGGCGCTGTCGGCACGCGACCGATCCCTTGCTCTGGAAAAATCGCTCTACGAGGAACTGCTGGGGCTTCTGTCGGAGCATATAGCCGCGTTGCAGCGCATCGCGCGGGCCCTGGCACAGCTCGACGTGCTCGCCTGCTTCGCCAGCGTGTCATCGAAACGCAACTATTGCCGGCCGGAATTCGGCGGAGACATTCTCATCGAGATCGACGCGGGCCGGCATCCCGTCGTCGAAGCGCAGATCGATCAATTCATCCCGAACGGGACGCGGCTCTCTCCCGTGCGCCAGCTGCTCCTTATCACCGGGCCGAACATGGGAGGCAAGTCCACCTACATGCGCCAGGTCGCGCTCATCGTGCTGATGGCGCACGTGGGCTCGTTCGTTCCGGCTAAATCGGTGCGTCTCGGCCCCATCGACCAGGTCTTCACCCGCGTGGGCGCGGCAGACGACCTGGCGGGCGGGCGCTCGACCTTCATGGTCGAGATGACCGAATCGGCCAACATCCTGCACAACGCGACCGACAGGAGCCTGGTGCTGATGGACGAGGTCGGGCGCGGCACCTCGACTTTCGACGGCCTCGCACTCGCCTGGGCGATCGCGCGGCAGCTCCTGGAGCGCAACAAGTCGCTCACGCTTTTCGCCACCCACTATTTCGAGATGACGCGGCTCGCGCTCGATCACAACGAGGCGGCCAACATCCACCTCGACGCTGTCGAGCACAAGGACACGATCGTCTTCCTGCACGCCGTCGAGGACGGCCCCGCGTCGCAAAGCTACGGTCTGCAGGTCGCGCAGCTCGCCGGCGTTCCCAAGGCCGTGGTCCGCAACGCGCGCAGATACCTGCAGATGCTGGAGGAAGCGAGCCTGACCCGCGGAGGCCAGTCGGATCTTTTTGCCGCCGGCAAGTCCGCGCCCGAGCCGCCCCCCGGGCCCGATTCCCTGCGCGAGGCGCTGGCCGCCGCAAATCCCGACGAGCTTTCGCCGCGCGAGGCCCTGGAGCTCCTGTACCGGTTGAAGCGGTTGTGAAGCGCCCCGCCTGGATTCTGCCGCTCGCGCTTGCCGCCTGCACGGCGCACATCGCGCCTCCCCTGCCCTCCGCGGGGAACACGGCGATCAAGTTCGCGCTGATCGGCGACACGCCTTACAGCGCGAGCGAGGCGGCGGCGCTCGACTCGATGATCGAGGAGATCAATCGCGAGGACCTCGCCTTCGTCATTCACGTCGGCGACATCACCGGCGGCCGGGGCCCCTGCACCGACGAATGGTTCGAGGCGAGGAAACGCCAGTTCGAGAAATTCAGGCGCCCGTTCGTGATCGTACCCGGCGACAACGACTGGGTGGACTGCCACCGCACGGGCTTCGATCCGATGGAGCGCCTGGGAAAATTCCGCGAACTTTTCGAGTCGGGCGACACGAGCTTCGGCAACCGCGGCCTGCGGCTCGAGCGGCAGTCGGGGCCTTATGCGGAGTACCGGGAGCACATGCGCTGGATCGCGGGCAACGTGCTCTTCGTCGGCTTGAACGTGCAGGGCAGCAACAACAATCTGGGCAGGACGCCCGCGATGGACGCCGAGCATGGCGCGCGAATGGCCGCGGTGTTCGCGTGGCTGGAGGACAGCGGGCGGCTTGCGGTGGAGCGCAGGCTATCGGGAATATTGATCTTCACGCAAGCCGACCCCGACTTCGAGGGAAAGGTACGGCGCAAGTCGGACGGATTCGCCGGCTTCCGCAATGCACTGCGCGACCTCGCCCGAACGTTCGGCAAGCCGATTCTCTTCGTGAACGGCGACACGCACCTGTACAAGCTCGACAAGCCGCTCGCCGACCCGGCGACGGGCCGGCCTTTGCGGAATTTCACCCGGGTGGTCGTGTTCGGTTCCCCTCAAACCCGCTGGATCCGGGCGGGGATCGACGCGGCTTCGGCGTCGCTGTTCCAGATCAGTCCGGCGCCGCAAGCCGCGCCGGGACAGTAGCCCGGCGCGGACTTCGCTCAGCCGCACTATTCGCCGTGCATTTCGCCCCGCGGCCCGCCGGGGTGGCGTCCCATGTGGCCCTTGCGGTCCATGCCGTCGCGGATCGCCACACGCACGCGCTCCTTCTGGCTGGAATCGAGAGTGTCGTACACGGCGAACCACGCCGCGCGCGCCTGCTTGTGGATCGCCTCCATCTGAGCGCGCATCTGCTCGCCCAGCTGGTCGCGCAGTTGCGCGAATTGCTTGAGGTCGGCGCCGGGCTTGTCGATCTCGACGCGCAGCTTGGCGCGGGTTTCTTCGCCTTTGGCGCGCATCGAGCGGAAGGCGTCGCGCTGCGCGGCCTGCGCTTTCTTCCACAGCTCTTCCTGCTGCGCATTGAGCTTCAGCTCCTTGTGCAACCGCTCGAACCCGCGCATCGGTCCCATTCTCTCGGGGCCTTTTCCGCCCATTCCGCCGGGCGCCTGCGCCCAGCTCGCCGTTGCGCCCAGCAGGCCGGCCGCAAACAACGCGGCGGTCAGTTTCTTTCCATGATTTTCAAACACGTCTCTCTCCTTCGAATGGATTTGAGGAAGCTACGCGAGCATTCTCACGCGAAGTCGTTTCCAGACTATTTCCGCAAGAGGAGATTCGTTGCAAATTGTTTCCGCCGGCCGGGTCCGGCCGGCGCGGATTCAGTGCAGATCGAGCGCGTGGCCCTTCAGCGACTCCAGCGGGACGTACTTGAGGACGTTTTCGTGGGTCGATTCGAGCACCACCTGCGGCGCCATGCCGGCCTTGTAGGCCTCGACCCAGCGCAGCACGTGAAGGCACCAGCGGTCCCCGGGCGCAAGGCCCCTGAAGCGCATCTCCGGGCGCGGCGTGGAGAGATCGTTGCCGCGGGAGCGGCTGAACTCGAGAAACTCCGCGGTCGTCTTGATGCAGACCAGGTGCGCGACCCCTTCCGCGTCGTGCGTCGCGCAGCAGCCGTCGCGGAAGAACCCGGTGAGCGGATCGTAGCTGCAGGCGTGCAAAGGCCCGCCGAGGACGTTTTTTTCCCTCGAGAGGACGGAGCTCATGCGGTGATTCTATCCCCAAAACCCGGATCGAGAGCGCGGCGGCTGGCCGGCGCTGGACCTCAGAAGGAACGAGACGTCGCCGCGGCGATGTAGTGTTTGACCTGCCTGGCGTCGGCGTCCATGACTTCGACCCGCTGCGGCAGTTTCTCCAGGCTCTCGAATCCGGCGGGCAGCACCGGTTCGCGCCCGAGCGCTTCGCGGATGGTTTCGGCGAACTTCGCGGGCTGGGCAGTCTCCATGCAGACGAGCGGCACGCCCTGCTCGCGGTGCTCGAGGCCGACCTTGATACCGTCGGCGGTGTGCGGGTCGATCATGACGCCGTTCTCCTTCCAGACGCGCCGGATGGTCGCAAGGCGGTCGGCGTGCGTGCTCGAGCCGGAGACGAACCCCGTTGCGGCCACGCGCTTGAAATGCTCCGTGCCCGCCAGGTCGAAAACGCCTTCGCGGTCGAGCTGCGCCCACAAGGACTTCAGCTCGGCCGGATCGCGCCCGACGAGGTCGTAGGCGTAGCGCTCGAAGTTCGACGATTTCGAGATGTCCATCGAAGGGCTGCTCGTCGCCCTCACCTCGGCGGCCTTGCGCACGCGATAGCACCCGGTGCGGAAGAACTCGTCGAGCACGTTGTTCTCGTTGGTCGCGACGATAAGCGCTCGGATCGGCAATCCCATGCTCCGCGCAACGTGGCCCGCGTAGACATTGCCGAAGTTCCCGGAAGGCACCGCGAAGGACGCTTCCCCACCCACGGCGAAATACGCCTTGAAGTAGTACACGACCTGCGCGGCGACGCGCGCCCAGTTGATCGAGTTGACCGCGCCGATGCGGTGCCTCGCCTTGAACGCAAAGTCTCCCGAGATCGCCTTGACGATGTCCTGGCAGTCGTCGAACACGCCGCGCACGGCGATGTTGAAGATGTTGGCGTCCTGCAGCGAATACATCTGCGCCGCCTGGAACGCGCTCATGCGGCCCTGCGGCGAGAGCATGAAGACCTGCACGTTCTTCTTGCCGCGCAGCGCGTACTCGGCCGACGATCCGGTGTCCCCGGACGTGGCGCCGAGGACGTTGAGCCGCCGGCCGCGCTTTTCCAGCACGTACTCGAACAGGTTGCCGAGGAGCTGCAGCGCGATGTCCTTGAACGCGAGCGATGGACCGTTGGACAGGCCGAGAAGAAACAGGCCGGGCTCGAGCTTTCTGACCGGCGTGATCTCCTCGCTGCCGAAGAGTTCCCTCGTGTAGGTCTTGTCCACCAGCCGTTGAAGGTCGCCCGGGAGGATGTCGTCGGCGAACTTCGACAGGATCGCGAACGCGAGCTCGCGGTAGCTCATGCCGCGCATGGCCGCGAGTTCGGCGGCACCGAGTCTCGGAAATTCTTCGGGCAGGAACAGGCCGCCGTCCGGCGCGAGGCCCTCGAGCAGGATCTCGGTGAAAGGCCGCGGCTTC
>DATHJM010000372.1:0-7621 GCA_035489775.1 Burkholderiales bacterium | reverse complement strand
TCCGCGCCCTGTTCGAGCAGCCGCTTGCGCGTTTCCTGCGAGTTTGCCGCCTTCGCCACCGCGGCGGCGAGCGCGCGGACGATCTCGCGCGGCGTGGCGGCAGGCGCGAGCAGGCCGAACCATAAAGGTACTTCGACGCCTTCTACGCCCGCCTCTTTCATCGTCGGCACTTCGGGCATCAGCTCCGTGCGCTTGGCCCCCGCCACGGCGAGCGCGCGCAGGCGCCCCGACCTCACGTGCGGGCCGACCGCGACGGGGTTGATGAAGGAGAGCTGGACCTCCCCGGCGAGCAGCGCGGCGATCGAGGGCGCGCTGCCCTTGTAGGGGACGTGCACGATGCTGGTTCCGCTGCGCAACTTGAAGAGCTCGGCGGCCAGGTGTTGCGTCGACCCCGCGCCGGCCGACGAGTAGTTGAGGGCGCCTGGGCGCTCGCGCGCGAGCGCGACCAGCTCCTTGAGCGATCTTGCCGGGAGCGATGCCGGCACCACCAGCAGGTTGGTGCTCTCCGAGAAGACCGACACCCCGGCAAAGTCGCGCAACGCGTCGTAAGGCGGGTTCCGATACAGCGACATGTTGATGACGACCGCCGGGCTGTTGAAGAGGAGCGTGTACCCGTCGGGCGCCGACTTGGCGACGTATTCGTTGGCGATGTTGGTGCCCGCCCCGGGACGGTTCTCGACGATCACCTGCTGAGGGAGGAGCTCGGAAAGCTTCGACGCGAGCACACGCGCATTGATGTCGACGCCGCCGCCCGGAGTGAACCCGACGATGAGCCGCGGCGGCCGGGTCGGATAAGGCTGGGCGAGGACTGCCGCGATGTGCGCCGAGAACACCAGCGCGAGCGGAAAGGCGATTCTCTTCATGCGCATGTCACCCCGGGCCGTTGCGCCGTAGTTTACACGCCCAGACGCGCGCGACCGATCTCGAACGCCCCGGCGATGAACGCAAAAAACGCCCGCCCGCGGTCCTTCATTGCCAGGATTTCCTCGCCGGTCGCCACCGCCCCGAAAAAGCCTTCCGTGTGCCAGTGGCCGGGCGGTGGCAGTTCGGGCAGGCTTCCTTCGAAGCGCGGCCAGGGACTTACGTACACATAAGGCTGCGCGTAGAACTCGTCCCCCGGGGACACCCCGACGCCCACCGAGCGCGCCGACTCGCCTGTTCCCGCGTCGAGCCGCACCAGCGTCGCAATATCGAAATGGTGCGGCCAGCACAACACCGGGCCGGGACCGGGCCGCAGGCCGGCGAGCTTCGCAGCGAATTCATCCAGCGCTTCTGCCGAGCCGCCGAACCAGCGAGACAGTTCTCCCAATTCCCGGCCGAGCTTGCCGATCTCGTGAGGCCCGCTGCCGGCCGGGTGATCAGGCAAGGCATAGGGCAGCTTCACCCGGCCTGCCGGCTTGAGGCCGAGCGCCTGCAGCTTCGAATCGATCCACGCGCCCACCCCCGCGTCGGTCCTGCCGTCGAGCTGGAACGCATCGAGCATGCTGTCGCCGCTGGTGACGATGAGCTCGAGCCGCGCAATTCGGATTCCGACCCGAACCCCGCCGCCTTTCGCGCGCAACACCTGAGAGACCAATGCGGCGTGCGCCGCGTCCCAGGTGAAGGCGGAGTGGCTTTCGTCGGGGGCAGCGCTCAGGTTCGCGCGCGCGGCCTTGGCCGGCCATTGCGCCGCATGATGCGCAAGATTGCGGGCCTCGACCAGCGCCGCCGGCGGCGTTCTGCCCATTTTCGACCAGTCGAATCGCATGGGATATCCCGGCCCTTCATCGCTTCAGCGCAAAACAACCTTACCAGATTGCGCCTCGGGCTACGACCGAAATGGCATCACCCCGGGCGCGGGAGTATCATCCGCGTGGGGAGTAGGCAGCAAGAGGGGGGAGCCATGCAGGTCAGCGAAATCCTCAAGGTCAAAGGCAACGCGCTCTTCACCATTCCGCCCGAGGGCAAGCTGACCGAGGCCGTTCTGGTCATGGCGCAGCACAACATGGGCTCGCTCGTGGTGATCGACAAGGGCCGCATGGTCGGGATGCTCACCTTCAAGGAAGTCCTGTTTGCAGTGGACAAGGGCAAGGGCGCGCTGGGTGACACAAGAGTCGGCGACATCATGGAGCACGATCCGGTGACCGCGAGCCCGTCCATGGAAGTAAACGACCTGCGTCGCACCATGATCGAGTCCGGCGCCCGCTACCTTCCGGTGATGGACCGCGACAGGCTGATCGGCGTGGTGTCCTTTCGCGACGTTGCCAAGGCGGTGCTGGAGGAGCAGGACTTCGAGAACCGCATGCTGAAGGGCTATATCAAGAACTGGCCCGAATAGAGGGTCGATAAGCGGCGTCTTTGAACCCATGACGTCGTTGCGCGCTCGCCGCCTCGTGCTCGTCTTCGCCGCAACACTGGCTCTTTTCGCCGGTTTTGCAGTCTGGTTCATGACCGCGATGCCCGGCGCGCGTCACCACGGCTCGCTGCAGCCGCTCGGTGCCGGGGACCTGCAGCTCCTGGCAAATCTGAAGACCCACGTCGTCGCCGTAGCGAGCGAAGAACACAACGTCAAGCATCCCGCGGCGCTCGAGCGGTCCGCGCGTTACATCGAGGCGACGCTCTCGGGCCTGGGCTACGCCGTCTCACGCCAGGAATTCGAAACGGAAGGCGTGAAGGTCCGAAATCTCGAGGTGCGGCGCACCGGCCCGGGTGCGGGAAAGGCCCGCCTCATCGTGATCGGAGCCCATTACGATTCGGCGCAGGGCGCCGTCGGCGCGGATGACAACGGCTCGGGCGTGGCGGCGCTGCTCGAGCTTGCGCGTTTGCTCAAATCGGTCCAGCCCGCCGAGGGGCTGGAGATGCGACTGGTCTTCTACGTCAACGAGGAGCTGCCCTGGTTCGCGACGGAAAAAATGGGAAGCCTCGTTCATGCGAGCGGCCTCGCCCTCGGGGAGAGGGAAGTCGTCGCGATGCTGTCCCTCGAGACCATCGGCTGGTACAGCGACGCGCCGGGCAGCCAGCGCTATCCGTTTCCCTTCAATCTGCTCTACCCGTCGACCGGCGACTTCATCGCGTTCGTCGCCAATCCGCGCTCGCGCAGTCTCTTGCACCGGGTCATCGGTTCGTTCAGGCGTCACGCAGCGTTTCCATCGGAGGGCGCGGTGGGGCTGGAATCGATCGCGGGGGTGAGCTGGTCGGACCAATGGGCTTACTGGAAATTCGGCTGGCCCGCGGTGATGGTGACCGACACCGCGCCTTTCCGCTACCCGCACTACCACACTCTGCGCGACACGCCGGACAAGCTCGATTACGACAGGTTTGCGCGGGTCGTGCTGGGCCTGGAAGGCGTGGTGCGCGATCTCGCGACCGCCACGCCCCCAAACTAGCCGGGCGCGCGCCGGAGCGCGAAGCAGGGCCCCGCCTGCGGGGATGCTAAACTCGCAGAGCCTTCTTTGCGAGAGTTTCCATGTCCGGCAACACCTTCGGCCTGCTGTATTGCGTGACGTCGTTTGGCGAGAGCCACGGGCCCGCATACGGCGGCGTCGTGGATGGCTGTCCGCCCGGGCTCGAGCTCGCGGAAAGCGACATCCAGAGAGAGCTCGACCGGCGCAAGCCCGGCAGCTCGCGCCACGTCACGCAACGCCAGGAGTCCGACCGCATCGAGATCCTCTCGGGAGTGTTCGAGGGCAGGACGACCGGCACGGCGATCGGCTTTGTCATCAGAAACGAAGACCAGAGAAGCAAGGACTACAGCGCGCTCGCCGACACCTTCCGCCCGGGTCACGCCGATTACACGTACTGGCAGAAATACGGCCTGCGCGATTTCCGCGGTGGCGGCCGGGCTTCCGCGCGCGAGACCACGATCCGGGTCGCCGCGGGAGCGATCGCCAAGAAGTGGCTGCGCGAGCGCTACAGCGTCGAAGTGCGCGGGCATCTCGCGCAGCTTGGCCCGAACAGGATTGCGTTCAAGTCCTGGGACGCGGTGAACGAAAATCCGTTTTTCTCGCCGGATCCGGCTGTCGTGCCGAAGCTCGAGCAGTTCATGGACGAGCTGCGCGCTTCGGGCGATTCCTGCGGCGCACGGGTGAACGTTGTCGCGAGCGGCGTACCGGTCGGCTGGGGCGAGCCGGTCTACGGCAGGCTCGACTCCGACATCGCCGCCGCGATGATGGGCATCAATGCCGTAAAAGGCGTGGAGATCGGCGCCGGCTTCGCCGCGATCGAGCAGAAAGGCTCCGAACACGGCGACGAGCTGACGCCGCAGGGTTTTCTCTCGAACAACGCGGGCGGAACGCTGGGCGGCATCTCGACCGGCCAGGAGATCCTGGTGAGCATCGCGCTCAAGCCCACTTCCAGCATCCGCCTTCCGCGCCGCTCGATCGACCGCAAAGGCCAGCCGACCACGGTACAGACCACCGGCCGCCACGACCCTTGCGTGGGCATCCGCGCGACGCCGATCGCCGAGGCCATGCTCGCCTGCGTGCTGATCGACCACGCACTGCGCCATCGCGCGCAGTGCGGCGACGTCAAGCCGCCGATCAGGCCGATTCCCGGAAAAGCGCTCTAGAGACTACTGCACCTTCAGCTCGAACGCGTGCGCGTAAAGGAGTCGCAGGCCCATGTCCTCGGTCTTGTCGACGTCTTTCGGATAGCGGCTCCACAGCGCGCCCGCTTCGGCCCGCTTGCCCTGCGCGAGATAGCCCGACATGCCCGCTGCCATCAGATACTGCCTGTGGCCGGTCGGAAGATCGCTCGGCTTCGCGAGCAGCGCCTCGGCGAGCCGCGCCATGTCCGGCGCAGCGCGGTTTCCCACTGCCTTCATCAGGTCGATCCACTGGCGCTCATCCGGCGCCACGCGCGAGCTGCAGGGCCCGCGCTCGATCCGTTCCCAGACTGCTTTTGCATCGTTGGCGGAAAGCATCGGGTTCAGCGTGCGCGCCAGCTGGTAGAGCGAGTGGAACCAGATGTCGGAGGTCTCCGGGTCGTGGCACTCGATCAGCCTGGCGCGCGTCAGCTCGAGGTCCTTCTGGAACTGGCGCGGGATGGCCACGGGCTCCGGCGCCGTCTGCAGCAGGAGAAAATCCCTCGCATATCGCGCGCGGCGCGTGAGCTCGAGGGCCTCGAGGTATTCATCGCCGTCCACCTTTGATTCCACGGGCTCGCTTTTTTTCCGTCCTTCGAGCAGAGCGACGACCGGTATGCTGTACCCGAGCAGGCCGGTCAGCTCTTCGGCCGACCCTTGCAGAAAACGGTACTTTGCCGCATGCAGGTCGAGGTATGGATAGA
This sequence comes from Burkholderiales bacterium, assembly GCA_035489775.1. GTDB lineage: Bacteria > Pseudomonadota > Gammaproteobacteria > Burkholderiales > SG8-39 > VBDM01. The sequence goes on along the minus strand of DATHJM010000372.1, from coordinate 2,356 downwards.
AGTCCGAATTGGCCGGCACGCCATAGGTCAGGAACATCGGGGCGAGCGAGCGCTTTCCTCCGAGCCGGCGGACCTCGATGTCCCAGATCGAATTCACGTGCACGCGGCGCAATTCCCGGGCGACGCCGGGCATCGCGGTGACATCGGCGAGCGGGCGCTCGAGAGTCTGGGTCTCGCCCGCGATGATCAGCAGGTCGCTGCCCGTGGCCACGTAAATGGCATAGTCCGGAAAGTTGTCGCCGAGCGCGCGCAGCACCGAGGCGACGAGACTCGCGTCGATCTCGTACATCTGGAACCATTGCACCAGGATTCCATCCCGATTGAGGTGGCGGCGCGCCAGCCGGTAGAACTCGCCGGTGAACAGGCTCGAGACCCCGCTGACCCAGGGATTGGACGGCTCCGAGATGATGATGTCGTACTTGCGGTTGTGGGTCGAGAAGAACGTCTTCGCGTCGTCGAAGATTATGTGGCTGCGCGGATCGGCGAAGGCGCTGGCATTGCGCGGAGTAAAGCGCCGCGACGCCTCGGCCATCGCAGGCTCGATCTCGATCGTCTCGACCGAGCGCAGGGCGCTCGAGCCGAGGAGCGTGTGCGTCGTAAGGCCCGTTCCGATTCCGATGACCGCGGCGCTGGTCGCATCGGGTTTGTAAGCCAGGGGAATCGCCGCCGTGAGCGTCATCGTGATTTCGTCCGAGACGCGCGGTCCGTTCGGGTCCATGTTGATCGCGCCGTCCGACTTGCCGTTGGTGCGGAGGCTCCGGTCGGTGCCGAAATCCATGAGGCTGACGGTCGCCGTCTTGCCGTGTCGATGGAAGAGCAGGGTGGCGTCGCTCGCCGAATACAGATCGCCGCGGCGGAACACGCCTGAGGCCATCTTGTACGCATCGAGATGCACGCCGGCGAGGACCGCGGCGAAGCAGGCAAGCGAAAGCGCTGCCGCGCCCAGTCGCAGACGCGGCCCGCCGGCCACGCGCCACAGAAGCACCAGGCCGAGGCCTGCGTCGAGGGCGCCGCCGGCGGCGATCAAGCCTTTCAAGCCGAGTAAAGGCATGCCGAGATGCGCGGCGGAAAATACGCCGATAATGGAACCCAGCGTATTGGCCGAATACACCGCGCCGATCGACCTTTCTCCGTGACCTCCGTGGAGCAGCGCATAGGTGATGAGCGGCAGCGTGATCCCCGCGCAGAAGGTTGCCGGGAACATGATCGCGAGAGCGATGCCGTGGCTGGAGAGCAGGAACAGCGTGTATCCGGTTTCCGTCTTCGCGAGCGCGTTCATCACGGCCTGCATCAAGCCGAACATCTCGCTGTAGAGCGGCAGCGTAGCGAGCGCGAGCAAGCCCATCGTCACCAGCACGATACCGAGAAACCTCACCGGATCGGCGATCGAATCGATGCGCCGGCGCAGCCAGTAGCCCCCGCAGGCAATTCCCAGGATGAAGGCCGAGAGCATCAGCTCGAACGAGTGTGTCGAGGATCCGAGGACGAGCGAAAGCATGCGGATCCAGCCTATTTCGAAAACGAACGAAGCCGCGCCGGTCAGGAGCGCGACCGCGAGGAAAAGGCGGAAAGGCGCCGCGGCTTCGGAATCCCGCTCTGCGCCGGGGCGAGCCCTCATGGGCTGCTCGGTGCCGCGGGCGAGCAGCCATACGACGGCAGCGAGGGCGAGATTCAGGGCGCCGGCGGCCTGCACGGTGCCTGGCAGTCCCAGCTTTTCGATCATGACAAATCCGCTTGCCAGCACGCCGATCGACGCCCCGAAGCTGTTGGTGAAGTAGAGCATCGCGAGCGATTCGCCGGGCGCCGCCGGATAGCGCCGGATCAGCCCCGCGCTCATGAGGGGAAAGGTCATGCCGAGCAGCACCGACTGCGGCAGAATCAGCAGCCCTGCGAGCGTCCACTTGAATAGCGTTGCCGGAATCTCGCCGCCGAGCGCAGGCAGAATGCTCGCGTAGGCGGCGTCGGTCGCGGCCACGAAAACCGGGTGGAACGCAAGCGCCGCAAGGCCGATCAAGCCTTCCGCGAGCGCATAGCCGCGCAGCAGATTTCCCCAGCCCGCCGACCAGCGGCTGCACAGCCACGATCCGATCGCCATCCCCCCCATGAAAAGCGCGAGCACCAGGGTCTGCGCATAGGCCGCGTGGCCGAGGAATAGTTTCAGATAGTGGCTCCAGATCGACTCGTAGATGAGCCCGGCAAACCCGGATACCGTGAACAGCAGGAAGAATGCGCTGCGGGGGATGCGGCTCATGTGTGTGCTGGACGGCTGTACTTTGGCGCAAAAGGCGGCATTATACGGGGCGTGTATCACGGGCCTTGATCGTGCGGACGGGGCGTGGAAAATGCTCACTTTGGG
>DATHJM010000371.1:0-2162 GCA_035489775.1 Burkholderiales bacterium | reverse complement strand
CTGCTCGCCGCCCTTGCCGGGCTTCCCGATGCGCAGCGCGAGGCCTTTCTGCTGCAGCAAGAGGGTGAGATGTCGATCGAGGAAATCGCCGCGGCGACCGGCGTCGGCCCCGAGACCGCGAAGAGCCGCCTGCGCTATGCTGTGGCGAAGCTGCGTGCAAGCCTGGGGAAGGGATCATGATCGAGCAGCGCGACGAGGAGCTTTCCCGCATCTACAGCGACGCGGCGGGGCCGCGCCCTCCGCAGCGGGTCGACGACAATATCCTGGCCGCCTCGCAACGCGTCGCCGGCGCGAGGCCGCGGCCCGCCGGAGCGGTCTTCGCGCGCCGCTGGGGCGCGCCGTTCGCGCTCGCCGCGACCGTGGTCGTGACCTTCACGCTGACGCTCATGGTGTTCGAGCGGAAGTCCGATCCGGACTCGATAGCGGCCAAGGCGCCGCGGGCAGCCCGGCCGGCGAAAGTCCTGCCGGCGGAGCCGAAGCGCGCCGAGCAGCCGGCGACGCCGCCACCCGCGGTGTTGCAGCCCATCGCACCGGCGCCGCCAGTCCCGCCGGACGCGCTCCGGCGCGATCTGGCAGAGCAGCGCCCGGGCGGGAGCGCCGCCGCGAACAAACCCCCGGTCACGGGGCAGCCCGCATTCCCCGAGGTTCCGCGCGCGTCCGAAGCTCTGCGCAAGAGCGAAGGAGCGGCACCCGCTCCCGCCGCTCCCGCGTCCGACGCCCGGAGCGCGCCCGGACTTCGTCAACAGGCCCGGCCGGCGCCGGCGGCCGCCCCGGCAGCAGGCGCACTTTCGGAAACCGCGGCAACGCGCGAGGACTCCGGCGTCGCCGCGGCAAGCGCGAGCCGTCCCGCGGTTTCCGAAGCCAAGGAGCGCACGCCGGAAAAATGGCTCGAGGATATTCGCAAGTTCAAGACCGAGGGCAAGACGGCCGAAGCCGCGCGCGACCTCGCCGAGTTCAAGAAACGCTATCCCGATTACATATTGCCGGAAGACCTGCGCTAGGATCTAACCCCTTCGCCTCTCGCGCACCGTTTACACCGGTGTCGTCCCAACCGAGAGGAGAAGAACGTGAAGAAATCGCTGATCGCCGCGTTCGCGGCGCTGCTGTCGGCGTCGACCGCGGCAGTCCACGCCGGCGCGCTGGTCGATCTCGCCGTCGTCAACCGCGCCACCGGCGAGCGCATTCCCGTGTATGCGCATCGCGGCCGCCTTTACGTGGCCGGCGCCCCCGGAGCGAAGTATTCCATCCTGCTCGACAACAAGACCGGCGAGCGCGTGCTCACCGTGGTTTCGGTGGACGGGGTCAACGTCATCACCGGAGACACAGCCGCGCCCGCGCAGAGCGGCTACGTGCTCGATCCGCGGGGCCGCGTGGGCATCGACGGCTGGCGCAAGAGCATGAGCGAGGTCGCGGCGTTCGTCTTCACCGCGCTCCCCGAGAGCTACGCCGCGCGCACCGGCCGCCCGGGCAACGTCGGCGTGATCGGCGTCGCCGTGTTCCGCGAATACCAGCCGCCGCGCCCGCCCCTGTCGCTGCATCAGTCCGCGCCTTTCCCGGGACCGGGCGCCCGCGCCGACGAAGCGCGCGACTCCGCCGCGGCGCCTGCTTCCCCGCCGGCAGGAGCCTTGTCGCGGATGATGCCCGGGCCCGAGGAAAAACTCGGCACCGGCCACGGCGATCGCGAGGCCTCGGCGGCGAGCTGGACCGATTTCCGGCGCGCGAGCGAGTATCCGAGCGAGCTGATTTCGATCTACTACGACAGCCGCGCAAACCTGATCGCGCGCGGCATCGTTCCGGGCGCGCAGCGAGCCGAGCCGAATCCCTTCCCCGGGTTCCGCTTCACGCCCGATCCGAAAGGCTGACGCGCGGGAGGTCCGTTCAAGCTTCCGTCAGGGTATTCTCCGTACACTGCCGCAGCGCCGCGCGGCGCGCCGCGCCCGACAGCAGCCATGAACGCAAAAAAGGAAAGACCTGCAGCCGTTTCCGTCGCGGCGGGAGGGCCGGCGGCCCGATTGCCCCTGCTGAAGCAGCTGGGGCCGGGTCTCATCACCGGCGCCGCGGACGACGATCCGAGCGGCATCGCCACCTATTCCCAGGCGGGCGCGCAGTTCGGCTACGGCATGCTGTGGTCGGTGTTGTTCACCCTGCCGCTGATGATCGGC
>DATHJM010000370.1:0-46780 GCA_035489775.1 Burkholderiales bacterium | reverse complement strand
AATCCGCCGGCGATCATGAACACATCCAGAATCGCCACGTGCTTCAGCCCGGCGCTGTATCCGATGTTGAGCACGACATAGGCGGCGGCGATCACCAGCGCCGGCAGCGAGACGGCGGCCGCGAGCGCGAGCCCCCCCAGCGCGAGCGCGATGCACAGCGCGATCGGGGCGCCCACGCCGATCTCGCTCCGAGCGAGCGGCCGTTCCCGCTTTTGCGGATGCAGGCGGTCGGCATCCCGGTCGGCGATGTCGTTCAAGATGTACGCGGCGCTCGACACCAGGCAGAAGGCGGCGAACAAGGCAAGCACTTCCCCGACGAGCCTTGCGTCGCTCCATCCGTGGCCGAAAACCAGGCCGATGAAAAGGAACCCGTTCTTGATCCACTGGTGTGGGCGCATAAGGCGGATGAGAGCGCTCGTCATCGGGTCAGTCCTTTGCCGGGCAGGTGGGAGCACCGAAATAGCGCTCGCAGAAATAGCAATGTCCCTGAGGCAGGTACCGGGGAATGGCGTAGAAGCGCTCGCGCACCGGCTTCAGCACCCGCTCCCGGTATTCGGCAAAATCGAATCCGCGGCCGATCACGACATGGAAGGTCGCGCCCGAAAGCGTGAACTCCCTGTATTCGACGCTGCGGAAGTAGGGACCATACTCGGCATCGCCGGGCGCATCCTTGCGCAGCACCAGGATGTTCCTGCCGTCGAGCCGCCTGAAGTCGGTCAGGATGTCGTCGTGCCTCGCGTGCGAGGACGCCGCGCCGAAGACGGCCACAGGCCGGCGCGCATGAAACGACGCGACTGCCGACATCGAATACCCGTCGGTCGCGAAATCGAATCCCTCCCCGTAGGATTCCAGCTCGCGAAGGATCGCAGGCATGCGGACGTGGTACACGATGCCGTCGTAGAAACGCGTGCTCTTCCAGGTGTCGAGCGGAAGCATCGCCACGGCGATGATTGCGGCGACGTGGAGCGCGCTGAATGCCCCGAGGTACACGACCGAGCGCCGCAGCTGCTCGGGCGACAGGAACCAGCCTGCCGAGACGAAAAAGAAAGGCACGAAGGCGAGCATCCAGTGCAAGCCGATCAGCTTGACCGCGGAGAGCACGGCGAAGAATCCGAAGGGGAGCGCAAAGACGACGACGAAAAATCGCACCGCCGGATCGCCGAGGGCGGCGGCCGCGGTCCGGCGTTTCCTTGCGAGCTGCCAGAGGGCGACCGGGCTGAGCAGGTAGAGCACCGAGACGGCGTAGAGGAGCGGCGTCTTCCAGGACCAGCCGGCAGTCTCGTGCCGGTTGTAAAGATTGAACATCAGGTTCGCCCAGCAGTGTTCGTAGTTCCACCAGAGGTTGACCAGGCAGAACGGAAGCGAACACAGCACGACGAGCGCAAGGCCGCGCCAATCGCGCTGCCCGCGGGGAGAGAAAGCTGCGTAAGCGACGTAGGCCAATCCCAACAGGACCGCGAAATACTTCGAAAGAAACGCCAGCCCGAGAAATGCGCCGGCGAGCGCCTGCCAGCCCGGCGAGCGCCGGACGATCCCCTGCCAGAATGCGAACGCCGAGGCGAAGGAAAAGAAAATTAGCGGCGTGTCGGTGGTGATGAAGACACCCCATACATTCGCAGGGAGCAGCAAAAAGGCGAGCGCGGCGAGCGCCGCCTTCGTCTCGTCGGCGCGGCGCAGCACGAAATAGATTCCCGCTGCGAGCGCGAAGGGCAGCAGGGTCACCGGCAGCCGCAGCACCCATTCGGCGTGCGACAGCTTGAGCATCAGGAACAGCAGCCAGCCGATCATCGGCGGATGATCGTAGTAGCCGTAGTCGGGGAGCGCGCCCCAGTAGGCGAAATAGGCTTCGTCGCCGGTGAAAGGAAAGACCGCGGACAGCCAGAGCTTGAACGCGAGGATCAGCGCAGCGGTGCCCCAGAAGACCGGGGACAGACCACGGCCCGATCCCGGGTCGCCGGCTTCCTTGGCTCGATGAAAAAACGTGGCTTGTCCCCGGTTGTCGCTAGGATTCTTCAGCTTTTACCAACCGGCGCTTGCGCACCGCTTCGGCGAGATTTTTCAGCAGCGGCACGCTGTCCTCCCAGCCGATGCAGGCATCGGTGATGCTCTGGCCGTACACGAGCGGTTTTCCCGGAACGAGGTCCTGGCGTCCCGCCTTGAGGTGCGATTCGACCATGAGTCCGATGACGCGATCTTCTCCGGTGGCGATCTGGCGCGCGACCTCGCGCGCGACGTCGATCTGGCGCTGATACATCTTCTGGCTGTTCGAGTGGCTGCAATCGACCATCAGGCGCTGCTCGAGCCCGGCGCCGGCCAGTTCCTTGGCGGCCGCGTCGATGCTCGCCGCGTCATAGTTCGGGTGCTTGCCTCCGCGCAGGATGATGTGGCAGTCCTCGTTCCCGTTGGTCGAGACGATCGCCGAGTGCCCCTCCTTGGTGACGGACAGGAAATGGTGAGGCGTGCGTGCGGCCTTCAGTGCGTCCACCGCGATGCGCACGTTGCCGTCGGTGCCGTTCTTGAAGCCGACTGCGCAGGACAGCCCGGATGCCAGTTCGCGATGGACCTGCGATTCCGTGGTGCGCGCTCCGATCGCGCCCCAGCTCACCAGGTCAGCGTAGTACTGCGGCGAAATCATGTCGAGAAATTCGTTCCCTGCGGGAAGCCCCAGTTCGTTGACTTCCAGGAGGAACTGGCGCGCGAGGCGCAGCCCCTTGCCGATCTTGAAGCTGCCGTCGAGATCCGGATCGTTGATCAGCCCCTTCCACCCCACGGTAGTGCGGGGCTTCTCGAAATAGACGCGCATGACGATGACCAGGTCCCGCTCGAGCTCCTTTTTCATTTCGACAAGCTTGCGCGCGTACTCCAGGCCGGCCTTGGGATCATGCATGGAACACGGGCCGATGATCACGAGCACCCGATCGTCCGATCCGTGAAGGATGCGGTGAATCGCCTGCCGCGTGTTGTAGGTCAGCTCCTCGGTTTTCTCAGAGCAGGGAAACTCGCGCAGCAGCTGTACAGGCGGAGCGAGCTCTTTGATGTCCTGGATTCTGACGTCGTCGACTTTGAAGTGCATGGCTGTCGCCGGTGCGGCGGACATTCTCTAAGAAGCTGAAAAGCTTGGATTTTACCCGAATAAATCCGTTGGGCGTTTCCTCCGATCGCAAATAAGTCACGCCGTTGGCAGACTCCGTGCCGGAGTGCCAGAACGCCTGTCAACGCAGCGAAACCATAGCCCGTTGAAGATGTCAGATGGATTTGTAGACATCGTTCCTGCGTGATAAGTTGTGTTTGCCTGGAGGCAGAATGACGACAGAAGCGGTCAACATCCCGATCGGAGGATTCAAGGATGTCTATGACGTCGCGGAAGTCGACCGCGCGTTGCAGGAACTTTCCGCTTCGGCGAACGATGCGCTGAAGTCCACCTATGAAAAAATGATCAAGGCGGGCGGCACCCGCCTCACGGTGAAGCCCTCGGGCATTCCGGCGATGGAAAGTCTCTACGACGAGCTTCCCAACTTCGCGGAAGTCCTAGACGACGTCAAGAAGCACATCGCGCTGTGTGCTTCGTCGAACGACTGCATGGAGTTGCCGCCGATTCTTCTGCTCGGAGAGCCCGGAATCGGCAAGACCTATTTCGGCCGGCGCCTGTCGCAGCTCCTCTCCACGGGTTTTGGTCTGTGCTCGATGAGCTCGATGACCGCAGGCTGGGTCATCTCCGGGGCTTCATCGCAATGGAAGAACGCCAAGCCCGGAAAGGTATTCGAGACCATCCTGAACGGCACCTACGCCAACCCGGTGGTCATGGTCGACGAGCTCGACAAGGCGGGCGGCGGCAATCAGTACGATCCGCTGGGTGCGCTGTACATGCTGCTCGAGCGCGACACCGCGGCCGAGTTCGTGGATGAGTTCGTCGAGATCCCCATCGATGCCTCGGGCGTGGTCTGGATCGCCACTGCAAACGAAGAATCCAGAATCCCGGATCCGATCCTCAACCGCATGAACGTCTACGAGGTCGGGTCGCCCGACCGCGACGGTTCCGGCCGCATCGCGCAGGCGATCTACGGCGAGATTCGCGGCAGCCACGACTGGGGCAAGGACTTTCCCGAGGGGCTCGCGCAGGATGTGCAGGAGCGATTCGCGGAGCTCTCGCCGCGGGAAATGCGCCGCGCCATCATGAACGCGTTCGGCAACGCGAAGCTTGCGGGCCGCGACGAAATCGACGTCTCCGATATCGGCGAGGCCCGGTCGCCGAAAAGGCAGCGGATCGGATTTTAGCTACTGCTTGGCCGGCGGCGCGGGGGCCTGCGGCGCCGGCACCACCACTCCGGGCGCGAGGGGAATCTCCTCAACCACGCTGACTTTGGTGACGTAGTACCGGGTCTCCCCGAAGCAAGTCGTCGGAATCCCGACCTTTTCTTCGTAGTGGAGAGAAGCCCGTTTTCCCATCACCTTGTTGATCTCTTCGGCGGTCGAATCGTCCCAGACCGTGAAGAAAAACTTCTCGGACATCGAGCCGGGCATCGACACCATCGCCAATTCCCCCTCCCAGGTCTTGCACAGCCATCCTTTGCTGGAGAATTTCTGAATCCAACCGGCGCGCTCGCCTTCCGAGTAGCTCCAATTGAAGACGAACAGGAAGTATCCGGAGACGAGCAGGACAAGCGCGATCAGGACCGCGAAGACTCTCATGGCTTACTCTCCTCGAGGACTTCTCACAGGCGCTGCTCGACCCATCCCTTGACCGACTGCAGGGCCCCCGGCAGTTTCGACGCGTCGCTGCCCCCGGCCTGGGCCATGTCCGGCCGGCCTCCGCCCTTCCCGCCCACTTGCTGCGCGACGAAGTTGACCAGCTCCCCGGCTTTCAGCTTCGCTGTAAGGTCCGGAGTAACCCCGGCGATAAGGCTCACCTTCCCGTCCTGCGCGGAGGCGAGCACGATGGCCGCCGTTTTCAGCTTGCTCTTCAGACTATCCAGCGTCTCGCGCAAGGTTTTCGCATCCGCGCCGTCGAGCGCCGCCGCGAGCACCTTGATGCCCTTGACCTCGACTGCCTGCGCCGCAAGGTCTTCGCCCTGGCTCGATGCGAGCTTCGACTTCAAGCGCGCGAGCTCCTTTTCCAGCGCTCTTTTCTCCTCGCGCTCGGCCTTGAGCTTTTCCTTCAATGCGTCGCCTGACGCCTGATAGAAGCCTTCGACGAAATGCCGTTCGTCTTCCATCGCCTGCACCCAGGCGAGAGCGCCTTCGCCGGTGGTCGCCTCGACGCGGCGCACGCCCGCCGCCACGCCGCCCTGGGAAGTGATCTTGAAAAAGCCGATGTCGCCGGTGCGGGCGACGTGCGTGCCGCCGCACAGCTCGCGCGAGGAGCCGATGTCGAGCACGCGCACCTCGTCGCCGTACTTCTCGCCGAAGAGCGCCATCGCGCCGCCCTTGACCGCGTCGTCGAACTTCATGATGCGCGCTGAAGTCGCCTCGTTCCTGAGAATCTCCGCATTGACCATCGCTTCGATGCGACGGATCTGCTCATCGGTCATACCCGCGTCGTGCGAGAAGTCGAAGCGCGTCTTGTCGGCATCCACCAGCGAACCCTTTTGCTGCACGTGCGGCCCCAGCACCTCGCGCAGGGCCTTGTGCATCAGGTGCGTGGCCGAGTGATTGCGCATGGTGCGCGCGCGCCGCGGCGCGTCCACGCGCGCCGCTACCCTGTCGCCCACGGCGAGCCGGCCGGTCGCGAGCGCGCCGTGGTGGCCGAACACTTCGGGCTGGATTTTCTGCGTGTCGGAGACGACGAAAGTGCCGCCTGCGGCGACGAGCTCGCCCGCGTCGCCCACCTGGCCGCCCGATTCGGCGTAGAACGGGGTCTTGTCCAGCACGACGATGGCGGCTTCGCCCGCCGCGACGGCCGGCACCGAAGTACCTTCCCTGTAGAGAGCCGCCACCTTGGCGTCATCGAGTGCAAGGGTGTCGTAGCCGCGGAATTCGGTCGCGCGGCCGGAATACTCGACCCCCGCGTCCATCTTGAACTTGCCCGCGGCGCGGGCGCGCTCGCGCTGGCGTTGCATCGCCGCCTCGAATCCCGCGTGGTCGATCATGATGCCGCGCTCGCGCGCCATGTCCGCGGTCAGATCGACCGGAAAACCGAAGGTGTCGTAGAGCTGGAATACGGTTTCGCCGTCGAGCATGCGGTCTTCGCGATGCAGCGCGCCCTCCAGCACCTTCATGCCGTTCTCCAGCGTCTCGGCAAAGCGCTCCTCCTCCACCTTGAGCACCTGCGTGACGCGCTCCTTCGCCCGCGCCAATTCCGGATAGGCATCGCCCATCACGCGTGAAAGATCCGCGACGAGACGGTGAAAGAAGGGTTCCTTGCGCCCGAGCTTGTAGCCGTGGCGGATCGCGCGGCGGATGATGCGGCGTAGCACGTAACCGCGTCCTTCGTTTCCGGGTATGACGCCGTCCACGACGAGAAAGGCGCACGCCCGGATGTGATCGGCGATCACCCTAAGCGAATTGTTCGCGAGGTCCTTCGTCCCCGTCTCCCGCGCCGCGGCGCGTATCAGGTCCCGGAAAAGGTCGATCTCGTAGTTCGAGTGAACGCCCTGGAGAACTGCTGCGATTCGCTCCAGACCCATGCCGGTGTCCACGCAGGGTTTGGGCAGGGGCGTCATCGCCCCTTTGTCGTCCCGATTGAACTGCATGAAAACCAGATTCCAGATCTCGATGTAGCGATCGCCTTCGGCTTCGCTCGAGCCGGGCGGGCCACCCGGGATCCCGGGCCCGTGGTCGTAGAAGATTTCGCTGCAGGGACCGCAGGGACCGGTGTCGGCCATCTGCCAGAAGTTATCGCTCTGGTATTTCGGGCCGCCGGGCTTGTCACCGATGCGGATGCAGCGCTCTTTCGGCACGCCGATCTCTTTTGTCCAGAGATCGCAGGCCTCGTTGTCCTCGTGGTACACCGTCGTCCACAAGCGTTCCGGCGGCAGCTTGTAGACCTTGGTCAGCAGGTCCCAGGCATGCCGGATCGCGTCGCGCTTGAAGTAATCGCCGAAGGAGAAGTTGCCGAGCATCTCGAAGAAGGTATGGTGACGCGCCGTGTAGCCGACGTTCTCGAGATCGTTGTGCTTGCCGCCGGCACGCAAACACCGTTGAGAGGTGGCCGCGCGCTTGTACGCTCGCGTCTCCCTGCCGAGAAACACGTCCTTGAACTGCACCATGCCCGAGTTGGTGAAAAGCAGCGTCGGATCGTTGGCCGGCACGAGCGGGCTCGACGCGACGACCGTGTGGCCCCGCTCTTCGAAGAACTTCAAGAACTTGGTTCGGATCTCCGCCGATTTCATCTCTCGATCTTAGCGGAAAATCCGGCCCCTCAATAGAGAATACCCACGACCGAACCCGCGACGCAGGTCGCAAGCGTTCCGGAGACGATGGTTTTTCCGCCCAGGGAAACGATCTCGTCGCGGCGCTCCGGAGCCATGGTCGCCAGGCCCCCGATCATGATGCCGAGGCTGCCGAAATTGGCGAAGCCGCACAGCGCGTAGGTCATCATCAGGCGGCTGCGCTCGCTGAGCGCGCCCCCGGGAAGCTTCGCGAGATCGATGTAGGCGAGCAGCTCGTTGAGCACGGTCTTCGTCCCCATCAACGCCCCGGCGGTCGTCGCCTCCGACCACGGAATGCCCATGATCCAGACAAGAGGCGCCAATGCAATGCCGAGCACGCGTTGGAGCGTGACCGGGGCCCCTGCGACGTCCGGAAGCAGCGCGAGCACCTGGTTGGCGAGGCTCACCAGCGCGACCAGCACCAGGAGCATCGCGACGATGTTGACGAGGAGTTGCGCTCCATCGACGGTCCCGCGGGCGACCGCGTCCATGCTCGAGGTCGCGGCCTGGGACACGAGCTTTCCCTCCGTGGCCGGCGCCTCCCCCGGAACCATGAGCACCGAGATCGCGATCGCCGCCGGGGTGCTGATGATCGAGGCGATCAGGATGTGCCCGAGGGCGTCGGGGATCACCTTCGAAAGGATGCTCGCGTAGAGCGCCATAACGGTGCCCGCGACCGTCGCCATCCCGCAGCTCATGAGGATGAATAGCTCACCGCGGCTCATATTCCGGATATAGGGCTTGACGACCAGCGGGGCCTCGACCATGCCGACGAACACGTTCGCCGCGGAGGACAAGCCGATCGCGCCGCCGACTCCCATGGTCTTTTGCAAGAGAAGGGAAAACACCTTCACGATCCAGGGCAGCACCCGCCAGTAAAAGAGCAACGCCGAGAGAGCGCTCACAACGAGCACCAGCGGCAGGGCCCGGAACGCAAGCACGAAGCTCGCTCCCGGATAGGTTTCAGCGAACGGCAGCGGCCCGCCACCCAGAAACCCGAATACGAACGAGGTTCCGTCCTGCGTCGCTTTTTCAAGCGCGTTGAGCGCACTGTTCAAGGCGAGAAAAACATCCTTCGCGTAAGGAGCCTTCAGCAGCAGGAGCCCGAGGCCGAAGGTCAGCAGCATCCCGCCGGTGACCGGACGCCAGGCTATGGTCCTGCGGTTTTCGCTGAAAACCCAGGCGATGACGTGCAGCAGGAAAAACCCGGCGAGACTGTGAACGACGAGCCCGGCGTCCATTCGGCGAATTCGCGCTCGTTCAGGCGAGGCTCACGCCGAGCAGAGTGCCGAGGAAATAGGTGACCGCCCCTGCACCGCCGCCTATCGCGAGCATGCGCAGGCCGTCGCGCACCGCGCTACGGCCCGTAAACAGGCTGATCGTCGCGCCGGTGCCGAACAAGGCGACGCCCGTCAGAGCGACCGCCGCGATGAGAGCGCCGTCGCCGCGCGCGAACAGAAACGGCGCAAGCGGCACGAGCGCGCCGACGCCGAACGAAAAAAACGAGGACAGCGCCGCTCCCCGGGGCGACCCGAGGTCGTCGGGATTGAGGCCGAGCTCCTCGCGCGCCAGCGTGTCGAGGGCCAGGCGCGGATCGGCGATGGTGCGCTTCGCGAGCGCGTGGGCGTCCTCGCGATTCATCCCTCGCGCCGCGTAGATCAACGCCAGTTCCTCCGCCTCTTCGTCGGGGTACTCATCGAGCTCGGCCTGTTCCAGTCCGATTTGATACTCGAACATTTCGCGCTGCGAACGCACCGAAACGTACTCCCCCGCGGCCATCGAGAAAGCCCCCGCGAGCAGGCCGGCGATGCCCGAGAGCAGGATGAAACCGGTGTTCGAGGACGCTCCCGCGACACCGAGGATGAGACTCAGGTTCGACACCAGCCCGTCGTTGATCCCGAATACCGCCGCGCGCAGGTTTCCACCGGCGCCGAAGCCGCGGTGGCGCTTCCCGATTTCGTCGACCGAGGTCGGCGCCGGGTGTCCGGGCACGGCATGGCTGTATATGGAGAGTCCCCGCACTTTCATCGCGGCGAGAATTCCGCGCATCGCGCGCGGGCCGTAGCGGCGCACGAGGCTCGCGACGATGCGGGTGCGCAGATCGGGAACGAAGGCGGGCACCGACGCGAGCCCCGCGTTCTTCGCCCAGATCGCGGCCTGGCCTTCGGCTTCGCGCGCGAGCTGCTGGAACAGCTCCGAGCGCGGCGAGCCGCGCTCGACTTCCGCGATCACGCGGTAGAGATACGCGGAACGCGTCTCGTCGAGCCAGCCTTCCCCCGATTGCGCCATGCGTCTCCCGTCTCCCAGCCGGGATTCTAGGCGAATTCAATCCTCGCGGGGGCCGCTGACGACGGCGCGAATCGCATCGAAGGAAAACCCGCGCGTCTGGAGAAAGCGCATCTGCTTGGCGCGCTCCTCGCGCGTTTGGGGAGCGACCCGGAACTTCCTGCGCCAGACTTCGCGCGCGCGCTCGACCTCGGTTGCGCGGGCGGCGCCGGAGGCCTGCTCGGCGAGTCCCTTGTCGAGGCCTTTCGCGCGCAGCTCGTGCGCGATGCGCGCCGCACCGAACTTGCGCGAAAGCGAGTGAGCCCTCGATTCCGCGTAGCGCTCGTCCGACAGGAGTTTCCGCCGCGACAGGTCTCCCAGCAGCGACTCGATATCGTCCTCAGGATTCGCGTGGGCCGCGAGCTTGCGGCCAAGCTCGGCGCGGCTGTGCTCCCGCCGCGCGAGCAGCCGCAGGGCCCGCTCGCGCAGCGTAGTCTGCTTTTTCACACCTCGGCGGTGACGGGAGCCAAAGCCTCGGGGCTCTTGACTCCGAGCTTCTCGCGGATCCTGGCTTCGATCTCGGCGGCGAGCTCCGGATTCTCCTTCAGGAAGTCGCGGGCGTTGTCCTTGCCCTGGCCGATGCGGTCCTTCTTGTACTGGTACCAGGCGCCGGACTTGTCGACCACGCCGCAGTTGACCCCCAGTTCGAGGATCTCGCCTTCGAGGGACACCCCTTCGCCGTAGAGGATGTCGAACAGCGCCTCGCGGAACGGCGGCGCGACCTTGTTCTTCACGACCTTCACGCGGGTTTCGGAGCCGATCACCTCGTCGCCGCGCTTGATGCTGCCGATGCGCCGGATATCGAGGCGCGCCGAGGCGTAGAACTTGAGCGCATTGCCGCCGGTGGTGGTCTCGGGGTTGCCGAACATCACGCCGATCTTCATGCGGATCTGGTTGATGAAGATCACCAGCGTATTGGTGCGCTTGATGTTGGAGGTGAGCTTCCTCAGCGCCTGGCTCATCAGCCGTGCCTGAAGACCCATCTGCGGCTCGTCCATCTCGCTCTCGATCTCGGCCTTCGGAGTGAGCGCCGCGACCGAATCGATCACGATCACGTCGACCGAGCCCGAGCGCACCAGCATGTCGGCGATCTCGAGCGCCTGCTCGCCGGTGTCGGGCTGGGAAATCAGCAGATCCTCGATCTTGACGCCGAGCTTGGCGGCGTATTGCGGATCGAGCGCGTTCTCCGCGTCGATAAAGGCCGCGGTACCGCCCATCTTCTGCGCCTGGGCGATCACCGAAAGCGTGAGCGTCGTCTTGCCCGAGGACTCGGGCCCGTAGATCTCGACCACGCGTCCGCGCGGCAGGCCGCCCACGCCGAGCGCGATGTCCAGGCCGAGCGAGCCGGTCGAGATCACCTGCACGTCCTGCGCGGCCGCGGAGTCCATCTTCATGATGGATCCCTTGCCGAACTGCTTTTCGATCTGGGCCAGAGCGGCCTGCAGAGCCTTGGCCTTGGCTTCTTCCATGACTTTCCCTTCGTTGACCATCGGATTATCCCTCATCTTAAACGTTGCAGCGGACGCCCGCGCCGCACCCACCGGGGCGGCGCAACCGAAACGAGGAACCTGCCTCTCGTCGCCCCACACGTCAGCCATCGTGGGGTGTTTCGCCGCTTGAACGCGCGGCCGAAACAAGCGGTTGACCTGGATTTTTATACAGTATCGGAGGAATTGCAAGCCCTATATAACAATCAAGGACTTGCGGTCGAATCTAGCGTGAAGCGGCGGTGAGGCGGACCGGAATCCGCCTCGGCCCGAACGGCTTCTTGAATCGCTCGAAGCACCCGGCTATCTCCGCCCCGCATTCCTTGCACCGGCCGTCCTCCGTGACGCGGTAGTCGAGGATGCTGTACCAATCGCGGGCGATCACCGCGCTGCCGCAGCCCGGGCAGTAGGTCGAACCGCCCTCGGGATCGTGGACGTTGCCTGTATACACATAGCGCAGGCCGTGCCCCAGCGCAATGTTGCGCGCGCGCGTCAGCGTCGCAGCCGGCGTGGGGGCAATGTCGGTCATCTTGTAGTCGGGATGGAAAGCGGTAAAGTGCAGCGGCACCTCCGGCCCGAGCTCTGCTGCGATCCAGCGGCACTCGGCGTCGATCTCGGAGTCCGAGTCGTTCCTGCCGGGAATAAGGAGCGTGGTGATCTCGAACCAGACCTCGGTCTCGTGCTCGAGGTAGGCGAGCGTATCGAGCACGTCTTTCAGATGCGCGCTGCAGGTCCGGAAGTAGAACTCCTCGGTGAAAGCCTTCAGGTCGACGTTGGCCGCGTCCATCTTGGCGTAGAACTCGCGCCGCGGCTGATCGTGCATGTAGCCGGCGGTGACGGCCACCGCCTTGACGCCGACCTCGCGGCACGCATCGGCGACGTCCATCGCATACTCCGCAAAAATCACCGGATCGTTGTAGGTAAAGGCGACGCTGCGGCACCCGTGCTCGAGCGCTGCCCGGGCGAGCTGCTGCGGGCTGGCCGCATCGGCCAGGATGTCGACGTCGCGCGACTTGGAAATGTCCCAGTTCTGGCAGAACTTGCAGGCCAGATTGCAGCCGGCGGTTCCGAAGGACAGGATGCTCGAACCCGGGTAGAAATGGTTGAGCGGTTTCTTTTCCACCGGGTCGATGCAAAAGCCCGAAGAGCGTCCGTAAGTGGTCAGCACCATCTTTTCGTGCTCGCGCATGCGCACGAAACACGCGCCTCGCTGGCCTTCGTGCAGCCGGCAGTCGCGCGGGCACAGGTCGCACTGGAGCCTCCCGTCCTCCAGCATGTGCCACCAGCGGCCGATGTAGGGTTTTTCGAGCACGGCGCTCATTGAAGAAGCTCAGCTTCGCGCCACTTGAGCACGGTGTAACGCTTCACCCGGCAGCGCCGGATGTCGGTGTCCGGCGCAATCCCGGCCTTTTGCTTGAGGTGCGCGATGAACTGTTCCGGATCGGGCAACCCTTCCCAGACCTGCGGCAGGAAGGTCGCGCGCTTGCCTTCCCCGGCTTCTTCGAGAATGAGCCCGTCCACGCCGGGGCGGAGCCGGGCTATCAGGCCGGCGTGGTCCTCGAACAGGAGCTGCTTGGGCGTCGCCAGGAGCGAGACTTCGATGTCGGTGCGCTCGAACTCGTCGGGTGTGAGAGGCTTGAAGCGCGTGTCCTGGAACGCCGCGGCGCGGGCGTTCTCGGCGACATCCTGAGCGAGCGGCCGCTGCGCTTCGAGCGCGCCTACGCAACCGCGCAACTCTTCGCCTTGCATGAGGGTGACGAAGGTCGCACGCGATTCCTTGAGCCAGGGTTCGTCGATCGCGGCAGCTTGCGCCTGCAGTCCGAGTGCTTCGCCGACCGAGGCGCGCGCGATCTGCAGAAGCTTTCTTCCGTGCTCCGCTCCGTAGGACAGGCTTCGGGGGGCGAGCTCGAAGGAAGCGTAGCCGACGACCCGGTTCTTGTCGCCCGCGGTGTCGCCGGAGTTGCGGCAGTCGAGGAGCTTCGGCGCGAGCCCCTTGCGCTTGGCTGCGATCAGCATGCCGGCCACCGGGGTCGCCCCGCAGGCCTGCTCGTGACCGATTCCAGCGTCGAAGCCGAGAATCGCACGCACGGTGGCGCCGTCGATTCTGCGCGCGGCCTCGTACGAATGGTAGTGCGAGAGATCCGAGCTGATCACGATCAGCGTTTCGGCACCGCCCCAGAGGCGCTCCAGCACATCGGCGACTCTCTCCGGAGCCGCGTCGCCCACCACCAGCGGCACGAGCGAAAATTCGCCCAGGACCCGCTGCAGGAACGGCAGCTGCACTTCCAGCGCGTGCTCTTCGGCGTGCGTCGCCGCCGATTCCACGACCTGAGGCAGCACGCGGATCGAGTCCATCGTCTGTTCGTCGAGCGGGATCCTGCCGAGCGGCGTATCGAATGCTTTCGCCCGCGGCAGCGCGAGGCCGTGCACGGGAACGCGGTGACAGGGACCGAGGATAACGACGCGCCTGACGATACCCCGCGCGGGACGTAGTCGATCGTACGCGCTCGCCGCGACCGGTCCGGAATAGATGAAACCGGCGTGAGGCACGATCACCGCCTTGGGGAATCCCGGCGCGAGAGGCATCTCCTCCGTCTGGTCGAGATAGGAGGAGACTTCTTCGGCGAGCGTGCGGGCGTCCCCGGGATAGAACAGGCTCGCGACCGCAGGCGGCCGCACGTCGGCGTTCCGGAAGAAGCTCATGCCCTCAATATAGAGCACTGGCCTGCCGGACCCAAGTCCGGCGCACTCGTCTCTAGTGCGGCAGCGCTCCGCGGTGCCGCGCGGTCCACGGCCCGCGCAAGTCGCGGGCGCGCACCTCGCCCGTCATGGCGTCCCCGGCCACGGTCCCCTCGAAAGCCATCAACCGGCCCTTGTAAAGCAGCCCGAAACGGACCTGCTCGCCCCGCACCGCCAGGTCCCTCAAGTACTGTTCGGTGTTGCCCTCGCGCATTGATCCGCCGACGGCGTGGGGTTCCTGGGTGATCTGCAGCATCAGCGGGCCGTCCGCGAGCGCTTTGGGCAAAGTGAGCTCCCACACGCCCTGCACGCGCGCCGGGACGACGTAGTAGTAGAGCCTCGTCCAGGAGGTGCCGCTGATCATCTCCTTTTCGGGGACGTCCATCGCAAGCTCCTTGTCGGGCGGCCAGGGCGCGAGCGGATAATCGTGGGACACGATGCGCGTGCCGGGCCGCAGCTCGGCGCGGAACCTCGGCACCAGCCGCGTGACGAAGCGCGGCAGCAGGTACAGCATCACCACGCTCGCCTCCCTGATGTCGGTCTCGAACAGGTCGCCCTGCACGAATTTGACGCGATCCGCCACGCCTTCGTGCTTCGCGCCGATTCTCGCTAGGTCGACAAGCTCGCTCTGCAGCTCCACGCCGACCCCGCGCGCGCGGAAGCGCTTGGCCGCCGTGATCACCAGCCTCCCGTCTCCCGAACCGAGGTCGTAGACCACGTCTTCGGCGCGGATATCGGCGAGCTTCAGCATCTCGTCCACGATCGCCCACGGAGTCGGAACGTAAGGGCCGGCGATGTTGTCTTTCTCCTCTGCGCCCTGCGCGAGAGCGGGCCTTCCGGATCCGAACGCCACCGCGAGCACCGCGAGCGCTACGCAGCGCAGGAACCACCTCATTCCGTCTCCTCCAGTCTTTCGAGCAAGCCTTGCAGGGCGAACACCACCGACTGCCGGCGCACCCGGTCCCGGCCGCCCCGGAAATGCCGGGTGACGCTCTCCATCGCGCCCCGTTTTCGCGACCACGCGAAGCACACCGTGCCGACGGGTTTCGCCTTCGTGCCGCCGCCCGGCCCGGCGACGCCGGTCACCGCGATCGCGACCTGCGCGCGGCTGCGCGCGAGCGCCCCCGCGGCCATTTCCTTCGCGGTTTCCCTGCTCACGGCGCCGTGCCGCGACAGAGTCCGCGCGCGCACGCCGAGCAGCTCTTTCTTGGCTTCGTTGGAGTAGGTCACGAAACCGCGATCGAACCACCCGGAGCTTCCCGACACGGAAGTCACGGCCTGGGCGATCCAGCCGCCGGTGCAGGACTCGGCCGTGGCGAGCTTCAGATTGCGCCTCTTCAACCGGGTGCCGGCCCGTTTCGCCAGGGCCTTGAGCGTGTCGCGAGCCATCAACCGAGAATTCTTTTCACGAGAGCGATAAGGAGCAGGGTATAGAACGCCGCCATGATGTCGTCGAACATCACGCCCAGGCCCCCTTTCATCGCGCGGTCGATCTGGCGGATCGGCGGAGGCTTGACCACGTCGAAGAAGCGGAACGCGAAGAACGCAAAGGCCCACCAGGCCCAGCCCGGCGGTGTGAACAGCAGGATCAGCAGCATCGCGACCACTTCGTCCCAATTCATGGCGCTGTGATCGGCGATGCCGAGATCGCGTCCGGTGCGCCCGCACGCCCAAACCCCGATTACGAAGAAAACGACGATGACCCCGAAAAAATACAGCGGAACGATGGCCCCGAAGAGAGCCCGCGGCGGCAGCAGCCAGTCGAGCAGAATGAAAAGCGGAAACGCGAGCAGCGTGCCCACGGTGCCCGGGGCGAGCGGCGCGAGCCCCGTTCCGAACCCGAGCGCGATGAAGTGGGCCGGGTGGGCGAAGACGAAACGGGGGGTGAGCCGAAGGATCATGCGAAGTGATCGAAACCCTTGCGCGGACTGGATACGAGCGTGCCGCGGGCGTCTCGCAGCCTCGCCACCGGATCGCCCGGAACCGCGACGCCGATAAGGGCGAGCGGGATTTCGAGAGACTTTCCCACAGCTTCGATCTGCGCGCGCCTGGACGCCGGCGCAGTGAACAGCAGCTCGTAATCATCGCCACCGGCGAGCAGGCAGTCGTCGGCAAGAGCTTTGTCGGGGCAGCCGGCGATCGCCCTTGCGCGCGGGAGGCTGTCCCATAGGAGATCCGCACCCACGCCGGACGCTTCCAGGATATGGCCCAGATCGGCGAGCAGTCCGTCGGAGACGTCGATTGCGCTGCGCGCAAGCCCGCGCAGCCGCCGGCCAAGCTCGACGCGCGGCTCGGGCATGTGCAGCCGGGTGAGGCAGGCTTCGAGAGCGGCGCCTTCGAGCTTCACGCGCCCCTTCAGGTGAGCGAGCGCGAGCGCCGCCTCTCCGGTCGCGCCCGAAAGCCAGATATCGTCCCCGGCGAGCGCCGCGTCGCGGCGCAGGACGAAATCCGCCGGCACCTCGCCCATCACGGTCACCGAGATCGTGAGGGGCCCTCTGGTCGTGTCCCCGCCGACGAGCTCGGTTCTCCAGCGGCCGGCGAGCCGGAAGAAGCCTTCCGCGAACGCGGCGATCCACTTCTCGTCGGCCTCCGGCAGCGCGATCGCGAGCGTGGCCCAACGCGGGCCGGCGCCCATCGCGGCAAGATCCGAGAGGTTGACCGCGAGCGCCTTGTGCCCGAGCTTCCCCGGTTCGGCGTCCGGGAAGAAATGGGTTCCGGCCGTCAGCATGTCGGTCGAAACGGCGAGCAGCATTCCGGGGTCGGGCCGGACGAGCGCGCAGTCGTCGCCCACCCCCAGCGCCGCGCTCGGTGCGGGCCGGGTGAAGTATTTGCGGATGATGTCGAACTCGGAAGCCACGCCTTCAGGTTTTCCTCTCCTGCGGGCGCAGTTCGGACACGAGCTTGTCGAGCACGCCGTTCACGTACTTGTGGCCGTCGGTGCCGCCGAAGTCCTTGGCGAGCTCGATCGCCTCGTTGATCACCACCTTGTAGGGAATATCGGTCGCGTTTTTCAGCTCGAACGCCGCAAGCAGCAGGATGCCGCGCTCAACCGGCGAGAGCTCCTTGAGCTTGCGATCGAGCAGCGGCGCGATCAGGCGCTCGAGCTCCGCTGCGTCCTCGATCGTGCCCTGCAGGAGCCGCGCGAAATACTTGGTGTCGGCCTTGCCAAAGCTCTTGGATTCGGCAAGATGGGATTGCAGGTCTTCCGCGTTGTCGCCCGCGATCTGCCACGCGTACAAGCCCTGAAGTGCGAGCTCGCGCGAACGGCGCCGCGCCGATTTCATTTGTGGCTCTTTGCGATGCTCTTGCCGAGGTTCGCCATTTCCACGGCGACCTCGGCGCAGTCCCGGCCTTTTTTCGCGGCGCGCGCCTCGGCCTGCTTCTCGGTATCGGTGGTGAGAATTCCGTTTGCGACCGGGATGCCGCTGTCGAGCTGCACCTGCATGAGGCCCGATGCGGACTCGTCCGCGACGATCTCGAAGTGATGGGTTTCGCCGCGGATCACCGCGCCGAGCGCGATCAGCGCGTCGTATTTTTCAGTGTTCGCGAGATTCTGCAGGGCGAGCGGCGCTTCGAGCGCACCCGGCACGCTGACCACCGTGAGCGCGCTGACGCCCAATTCGCCGAGCCGCTTGCGGCAGGCCTCGAGCATCGCGACGCCGATGCGCTCGTTGAAGCGGGAGCGCACGATCCCGACCCGCATGCCCTCCCCGCCCGAGTCGGGCTTGATCTCCGCCATCAGCCGTCCCGCACTCTGGCGGCCTTTTCGACGTAGCCGGCGATCTCCAGCTCCCATCCGGCCATGCTCGGCATCTTGCGGGGCGAGGCCATAAGACGCATCTTGCCGACCTTGAGATCGCGCAGGATCTGCGCGCCAATCCCGTAGGTGAGGAAATCCATCTTCGACGACCCCTGGGGCCGCTCGGGCGATGCGACGCGCTCGATCAGCTGGGACGCGCTCTCCGCGCAGTTGAGCAGCACCATGACGCCTTTGCCTTCGGTGGCGATGCGCTCGAGCGCGTCGGGCACCGACCAGGAGTGCGCCCGGGGGCCTGCCTCGAGGAGATCGAGCACGGACAGCGGCGCATGCACGCGCACCAGCGTTTCCCTGTCGGGCGTGATCTCGCCCCGGACGAACGCGAGCTGGGTCTCCCCGCTCAGCTTTTCCAGGTAGGCGATCAGCCGGAACGGCCCGAAGCGCGTCTCGATCACGCGCTCGGTGACCCGCTTCACCAGCGATTCGTTCCGGCTTCGAAAGTGGATCAGGTCGGCGATCGAGCCGATCTTGAGCCCGTGATGTTTCGAGAACTCGATCAGGTCGGGCAGCCGCGCCATGCTTCCGTCGTCCTTCATGACCTCGCACAGCACCGCCGCCGGATGAAGTCCGGCGAGCTGCGCAAGGTCGCAGCAGGCCTCGGTGTGGCCGGCGCGCACCAGCACCCCGCCGTTCTGGGCGATGAGCGGGAACACGTGGCCCGGCTGGACGATGTCCGCGGGGGTCGCCCTGGAGGACGCCGCCACCTTGATGGTGTGCGCCCGGTCGGCCGCGGAGATGCCCGTGGTCACGCCGGAAGCCGCTTCGATGGACACCGTGAAATTCGTGCCGTGCACGGAACGGTTGCGCGCCACCATAGGCAGCAGGTTCAGCCGCTCGGCGTGCGCCTCGGTGATCGGCATGCAGACGAGGCCGCGGCCGAACTTAGCCATGAAATTGATTTTTTCCGCGGTGACGAACTCCGCGGCGAAAATGAGATCGCCCTCGTTCTCGCGGTCCTCGTCGTCGACGAGCACGGCCATGCGGCCGGCCTTCAGCTCATCGATGATTTCCTGAATCGAATTGAGGCTCATGGGAGCGTGAATTTTACGCCTATCGGCTCTGCACCGTTCCAGCAGGAACCCGCCTCCCCGCCCCTTCGGGGCACCCCTCCTCTCCGAGGAGGGGATGTACTGCGCTTACTGCTCGCCGCCCGGCTCGTGGCCTTCGATTTTCTCGCGTATGCGCGCGCTCTTGCCCGAGCGCTGGCGCATGTAATAGAGCTTGGCGCGGCGCACGGCGCCTTTGCGCTTCAGCTCGATCGAGTCGATCAGCGGGGAATAGGTCTGGAAGGTGCGCTCTACGCCCTCGCCCGAGGACACCTTGCGCACGGTAAACGAGGAATTGATTCCGCGGTTCCTCTTGGCGATGACCACGCCCTCGTAGGCCTGCACGCGCTTGCGCTCGCCTTCGACGACGCCGACGTTGACGATCACCGTGTCGCCCGGCGAAAACTCGGGGAGCTTCTTCCCCATGCGCTTGATTTCTTCCTCTTCGAGCTTTTGAATGATGTTCATCGCTTCGCTCCTTCGCTCAATTCCTGCCTGAACTCTTCAAGCAGTTTGCGTTCCGTCTCGCTCATCCCGCGCCGCTCGAGCAGCTCCGGCCTGCGCAGCCAGGTACGGCCGAGCGACTGCTTCAGCCGCCAGCGCTCGATCTGCGCATGGTGGCCCGAGAGCAGCACCGGCGGCACCGCCTCGCCCGCGTACGTTTCCGGCCGCGTGTACTGCGGGCAGTCGAGGAGCCCGTTCACGAACGAGTCCTGCTCGGCCGACAGCCCGTCCCCGAGCGCGCCGGGCAACTGCCGCACCACCGCGTCGATCAGCACCATCGCCGCGAGCTCGCCGCCGGAGATGACGTAGTCGCCGATCGACAGCTCCTCATCCACACTGCGACGGACGAGGCGCTCGTCCACGCCCTCGTAGCGTCCACACAGCAACACCCACCGCGCCCCCTCCGCCAACTCCATTACCTTGCGGTGGTCCATCACCGGCCCTTGAGGCGAGAGATGGATTACTTTCGCCTCGCCTTGCGCCGCGGCCTTCGCCGCGGCGATCGCTTTCTCCAGCGGCTCGGCGAGCATCACCATGCCGGGCCCGCCCCCGTACGGCCTGTCGTCGACCGTGCGGTAATTGTCCGTCGTGAAATCGCGCGGATTCCACAGCGCGAGGTTCCACAATCCCTGCTCCAGCGCCCGGCGCGTAACGCCAGAGCCCGTGACCGCCGCGAACGCCTCGGGAAACAGCGTCACGCAATCGAAGCGGATCACCAGTCCACTCCCCAGTCGACTTCGACCGTTCCTGCGGCCAGATCGACTTTGCGGATCACTTCCGCCCTCGCCGGTACGAGGCGCTCTCCGCCTTCGTGCTCGACGCGCATCACATCGTTCGCGCCGGTGGTGATGAATCCCGCCACGCGGCCCAGACGTTCGCCCTGCCCGTTTACCACTTCGAGGCCGATCAGATCGACCTGGTAGAACTCGTGCTCCGCCGGCCTCGGCAGATCCTCGCGCCTGAGCGCCACCTCGGCTCCGCGGTACGCCCCGGCCTGCTCCGGATCGTTGCATCCTTCGAAGCGCGCCACCAGATAGGCGCCGTGCGCGCGGCACTCCGCCACTGCGACCTCACTGAGCTTCCCCGGCCTGCCGACCCACCACGCGGAATACTTGCAGAGGTTGCCGCTTCCGGCGCCGAAGGGCTGGATCTTCAGCGCCCCCTTTACGCCCCAGGGCGCCATCACGCGCCCCATCACCACCCACCTGGTTGGCGTCGCCAACCCGCCCCGCAACTACTTTGCCGCAGCTTCAGCCGGCGCCTTGTAGCCCTTCAGCAGGCGGGCCACGGTCGGGCTGAGCTGTGCGCCCTTGCCGCGCCAATACGTCAGCCGGTCGGTCGCGAAACGCAGAGACTCGCGGCCCTTGGGCGCCTTCGGATCGTAGAACCCGACGCGCTCGATGAAGAGCTTGCCGGCGGCCCTGCGCGAATCGGCGACCACCACATTGAAAAAGGGCCGTTTCTTGGCGCCGCCGCGCGAAAGACGAATCACAACCATGAGGAATGACCGAAGCCGAAAAGGGCGTGATTTTACGCGAGCTTAGGCGAGGTTGGCAAGGGAAAACGGTCCTCTTGCAATTACCTGACCCGTTTCCAGACGTTGGTGTTGACTCTGCCTGCCAGCGTCGACGGATTGATGTAGACCAGATCCTCGGCGGTCAGAGTCTTGATGACTCGCTTGAAGGACGCGCCGTTCTGGTTGGGGAACGAGCTGCGCTCGATGTTGAGCGTCAGGACCCCGTCGGCTTCGCTGAGCGAGTAAGTCCCGTAATACGAAAGCACTCCGTGCGCGACGGCCTTGTTTTCCTCCGGCGTCGTCTTCAGACGGTCGTTGGAAGCCAGTTTCGGAAACTCGGAAATGATCTGCTGAGAAAAGCGGACGCCGTCGAAGGTGAGCAGGCCCTTGGGATTCGCGCCCTCCACCAACGGGAATTTGGTGCCGTCCTTGGCCACGGACTGGGCTGAAACGTACGTCCAGTTTCCGATCAGCAGCTTCTTCGAGATCGGACCTCTTTGCTGGGCCCAGGCTTGCGAAGCTCCAAACAGCAACAAGACGGCGAAACCAGCAGCGATCGATTTGTTCATGATATCCCCCTCTCTTAACAGTCTATACCGCTACCTCATCCCTGGCATGAATCCCTTCATTCCGCGCATCATTCGCGCGATGTTGCCGCCTTTCATCATCTTCATCATTTTCTGCATTTGCTCGAACTGGTTGAGCAGGCGATTGACCTCCTGCACCGGGACACCTGCGCCGGCCGCGATGCGCCTCTTTCTCGAAGCCTTGAGGATCTCCGGCCGCATCCGCTCAGCGGGGGTCATGGAGTTGATGATGCCTTCGACGCGGCGCAGCTGCTTTTCGTCCATCTGCGAGGACTGCGCCGCTTGAGCGAACTGCGCGGGAAGCTTGTCTACGAGCGCGGAAATCCCGCCCATCTTGCGCATCTGGCCGATCTGCTGCTTGAAGTCCTCAAGATCGAAACCCTTGCCCTTTTTTATCTTCTCGGCGATTTTTTTCGCCTCGCCGACGTCGACCGTCTTTCTCGCCTCCTCTACAAGCGAGAGCACGTCGCCCATGCCGAGGATGCGCGAGGCCATCCGCCCGGGGTGAAAGAGCTCGAGGCCGTCCGGCTTCTCGCTCACCCCGGCGAACTTGATCGGCGTTCCCGTCACCTGCCGCACCGACAGGGCCGCGCCGCCGCGCGCGTCGCCATCGAGCTTGGTGAGGACGATCCCGGTGAGGGGCAGCGCATCGCCGAAAGCCTTCGCGACGTTGACCGAGTCCTGGCCCTGCATCGAATCGACGACGAACAGGGTCTCGACGGGCTTCAAGGCGGCGTGCAGCCCGGCGATCTCCCCCATCATGGTCACGTCGATCGCCAGACGCCCCGCGGTGTCGACGATCAGCACGTCGTGGTAATGCTTCCTCGCGTGGTCGAGCGCGGCGAGCGCGATGGCGAGCGGCTTCTGCCCGGCATCCGAAGGAAAGAAATCGACGCCGATCTGCGCGGCGAGGGTCCTCAGCTGCTCGATTGCCGCGGGCCGGTAGACGTCGCAGGACACGAGCAGCGGTTTCTTCCCGCGCTCTAGCGCGAGCAGTTTCGCGAGCTTCGCGGCGGTGGTCGTCTTGCCCGAGCCCTGAAGGCCGGCGAGCAGCACCACCGCGGGCGGAGTCACCGCGAGATCGAGCGCGGCGTCCTCCCCGCCCATGAGCTCGGTCAACTCGCGGTGCACCACGCCCACCAGCGCCTGGCCCGGGGTGAGGCTTCCGATCACCTGCTCGCCGAGGGCGGCTTCGCGCACGCGGGCGATGAAATCGCGCACCACGGGAAGCGCCACGTCCGCCTCGAGCAGCGCCAGGCGCACCTCGCGCAGCGCCCCCTCGATGTTCTCCTCGGCGAGACGTGCCTCCCCGCGCATCGTCTTGACGATCCGGGACAAGCGCTCGGTCAGATTCTCAAGCACGGGAGGGCGTGGTAAAAATCGTGGTGTAAACTGCGCGGATGCCGGCGATTCTACTCTACGGCGCGGCGTTCCTCCTGTACGCGGTGCTCGCCTTGCACTTCTGGCGCACGCGCTGGCGCGGCGCCAGCGTGTCGCGCCGCGTCGCCCCCTGGGAACGGACGGCGATTCTCGCGCCGTTCGCGCTGCATACGTGGCTGATCTACGACATGCTGTGGGCGCATTCCGAGCTGCGCTTCGGTTTCGGGCACGCCCTTTCCGTGATGCTGTGGCTCGCGGTGCTGATCTACTGGGTCGAGAGCCTCTTCATGGAACTCGAAGGGATGCAGGCGCCCGTCCTCGCACTCGCCGCCGTGTGTGCACCGCTCCCGGCGCTTTTTCCCGGGTTCGCCAGTCCTGCGTACACGCATTCGACCGAGTTCCGGCTGCACCTCGCGCTCGCGATGATTGCCTACGGAATGTTCACGATCGCCGCGCTGCACGCGCTCCTGATGACGCTGATGGAACGACGCCTGCACGGGGGCGCCCTCGCCGGGCCGCTCGCAGCGCTGCCGCCGCTTCTCACCATGGAGCAGCTCCTGTTCCGTGTGCTCCTCGCGGGATTCGTATTCCTGACCTTGACGCTCGCCACCGGAATCGCTTTTTCCGAAACGCTTTTCGGCCGGGCGATGAAATTCGACCATAAGACGGTCTTCGCCGTAGCCTCCTGGTTCATTTTCGCGGCGCTCCTCACCGGACGATATTTCTACGGCTGGCGCGGGCGCGTCGCATTGCGCTGGACGCTCGCCGGCTTCGTGGCGCTCCTGCTCGCCTATGTGGGCAGCCGTTTCGTGCTCGAGGTGATCCTGCGACGCGGCCTCGCCTAGGCTATACTCGAATCCTCATCGTCTCCTAGGCATTCGCCTTGGGCGAGATCCCCTTAGCAATACAGTTCGCCGCGCTCGCTCTCCTGCTGGTCCTCTCCGGATTTTTCGCCATGGCGGAGACCGGCATGATGGCGATCAACCGCTATCGCCTGCGCGCGCTCGAGCGCGCCGGCCAGCGCGGTGCGCGGCTCGCCTCCGAGCTGCTGCGCCGGACCGACAGGCTGCTTTCGGTGCTGCTCGCCGGCAACACGCTGGTGAACGCGGCGATCACGATGATCGTCAGCGTCATGACCATCGACCTGTTCGGTCACGACAGGATCGTTCTCGGAATCGCCACCGTCGTAGTGACCCTATTGATCCTCGTGTTCGCCGAGATCACGCCCAAGGTGATCGGCGCGCGCTATCCGGAGCAGACCGCCCTTGCGGCGAGCTACGTGCTCAAGCCGCTCGTCAAAGCAACGGCCTGGATGCTCTGGATCGTCAACCTGTTCGTCCGGTGCCTGCTGTGGCTGCTGCGCGTCCCGATCGACCCTGGCCCGCAGCGCCTGTCGATGGAGGAGCTGCGCTTCCTCGTGCTCGAGTCCGGGCAGTTCATGCCGAAGAAGCACCAGAGCATCCTCATCAACCTGTTCGACCTCGAAGCGATCACCATCGAGGACGTGATGACGCCCCGGGCACAGATCGAGGCGATCGATCTGGAGGCCTCCACCGAAAACATCCTCGCGCAGCTCACCACCGCGTACCACACGCGGCTCCCCGCCTATCGGGGCGAGCTCGGCAACGTCGCCGGAATCCTGCACCTGCGCAAGGTGATGCACCTGCTGCGCGCGGAAGAGTTCGACCGGAAAGCGCTCGCCGAGCTGCTGGCTGAACCCTATTTCGTTCCCGCCGGCACGCCCTTGTTCGCGCAGCTCCAGTATTTCCAGGAAAACCATCAGCGCCTCGCTCTGGTGGTGGACGAGTACGGGGAGCTGCAAGGGCTGGTGACCCTCGAGGACATCATCGAGGAGATCATCGGCGAGTTCACCACCACCGCGCCGGTGAAATCGGAAATCTATTCCTGGGACAAGGACGGCAGCGCCCTGGTGGAGGGCTCGAGCGTGCTGCGCGAGCTCAACCGCAAGCTCGGGCTCGCGCTGCCCCTCGACGGGCCGAAGACCTTGAACGGCCTCATCCTCGAACACCTGCAGGACATTCCCGCGGCAGGGGTCGCGCTCAAGATCGCCGACGTGCCGATGGAGATCGTCCAGACGCAGGGCCGGCTGATCAAGACCGTGCGGCTTTTCCGCCCGCGCCTGTCCGACCTCGCGCAAGCCGCCTGAGAAGCTGTCCGGGCGGCGAGATCAAGGAAGGAATTCACGGTCTGCAAAGCCGTCGATTTACGCTTGTCTTCAATGCATTGCGGAAAATACCTGAGACTTTACAAAGAGGCTCTGCCCATGCATCATCGCGGGACTGTCCGCGAGGCGCCCGACTTCGCTCGAGGAAGCCGCAGGCTCTGCACCGGCGAATGAAGCAGGAGAAACCGCTATGGCAACCGCAGCAGCAGTCGCCAAGGTCAAGGAAATCACCTACCTTTGGGAAGGCAAGGACAAGTCCGGCAAGGTCATCAAGGGTCAAATGCGCGCCGGCGGCGAAGCGGTGGTCAACGTCACGCTGCGCCGCCAGGGCATCGTCGTCATCAAGGTACACAAGCAGAGAATCGGAAGAGGCGGGAGGGTCAGCGAGAAGGACGTCAGTCTGTTTACCCGCCAGATGGCGACGATGATGAAGGCCGGCGTGCCGCTCCTTCAATCGTTCGACATCGTCGGCAAAGGCCACTCCAACCCGGCGGTGGCGAGATTGCTGATGGGGATCAAGACCGACGTGGAGACCGGGTCCTCGCTCGCCTCGGCGTTCCGGAAGTACCCGCTTCACTTCGACGCCCTGTATTGCAACCTCGTTGCCGCCGGCGAGCAGGCCGGGATCCTCGAAACTCTCCTCGAGCGCCTGGCGACCTACAAAGAAAAAATCATCGCCATCAAATCGAAGATCAAGGGGGCCCTGTTCTATCCAGTCGCGATCATCGTGGTGGCCTTCGTCATCACCGCGGTCATCATGATTTTCGTGATTCCGGCGTTCAAGGAGGTGTTCTCGAACTTCGGCGCCGATCTACCCGCCCCGACCCTGGTCGTCATGGCGATCTCGGACATTTTCGTCAGGTACTGGTACGTCATCTTCCCCGCCGTCATCGGAGGCGTCTGGGGCTTTCTCGCGCTATGGAAGCGCTCTGTGCCGGTCCAGGTGTTCATGGACAAGCTGATCCTCAAAGTGCCGGTTTTCGGCGACCTGATCAGGAAATCCACCATTGCACGCTGGACCCGGACGCTCTCCATCATGTTCGCTGCGGGCGTGCCCCTGGTCGAGGCGCTCGACTCGGTCGGCGGCGCTTCGGGAAACTACGTCTACATGATGGCCACCAGGGAGATCCAGAGGAAGGTGAGCACCGGGACGAGCCTGACGACTTCGATGCAGGAAGCCAACGTCTTTCCCAACATGGTCACCCAGATGGTGTCGATCGGAGAGGAATCCGGCGCGCTCGATTCCATGCTCGGCAAGGTCGCCGACTTCTTCGAGGCTGAAGTCGACGACGCGGTTGACGCCCTTACCAGCCTGATGGAACCGATGATCATGGTGGTGCTCGGCGTGCTGATCGGCGGCATGGTGATCGCGATGTACCTGCCGATCTTCAAGATCGGCCAAGCGGTCTAGCACTATTTCCATCACGCGCCTCGTCGAAAAGGGTTACGGCCCGGCCGTGACCCTTTTTATTTGATCCGATGAGCGAGATTCTCAAAACGGCCGCCCACCCGTCGGTGTTCCCGTGGCTGTGCCTGGTTTTCGGGCTCGTGGTCGGCTCGTTTCTGAACGTGGTCATTTATCGCCTGCCGAAGATGATGGAGCTCGGTTGGCAGGAGGAATGCGCGGAGCTCCGCGGCGAAACGCACGTGCCGAAGGAAAAATTCAACTTGTTCCTGCCGCGCTCGCGCTGCCCCGCCTGCGGTCACGGGATCACGGCAGCCGAGAACATACCGCTGGTCTCCTGGGCGATGCTGCGCGGACGCTGCTCGGCGTGCCGAGCGCGCATCAGCCCGCGCTATCCGCTGGTCGAGCTGCTTGGGGGGATCGCTGCGGCCTGGTCGGCGGTGCGCTTCGGGGCCAGCCCCGCGGGGTTCGCCGCGATGGTGTTCCTGTGGTGCATCGTCGTCGCGACCTTCATCGATTTCGATACCCAGCTGCTGCCCGATTCGGTCACGCTGCTGCTGCTGTGGCTCGGATTGCTCGTCAATGCGGGCGGCGTCTTTACCGACCTGCGTTCCGCGGTGATCGGCGCGGCCGCGGGATATCTCACCCTTTGGAGCGTGTACTGGCTGTTCAAGCTCGCAACGGGCAAGGAAGGAATGGGATTCGGCGATTTCAAACTGCTCGCCGCGATCGGCGCGTGGTGCGGGTGGCAGGTCTTGCCGCTGACGATCCTGCTGTCGTCCTTCATCGGGGCCGCCGTGGGAATCGCCCTCATGGTGTTTGCCCGGCACGGCCGCAGCGTGCCGATTCCCTTCGGGCCGTATCTGGGCGCCGCCGGGTTCGTCGCGCTGTTCTGGGGACCCCAGATCACCCGCCAATACCTCAACCAGTTCATGTGAAGCCGTATACGGTCGGGCTCACGGGCGGGATCGGCAGCGGCAAGAGCGCTGTCGCCGGGCTGTTCGCCGGACGCGGGATCGCCGTGATCGATACCGACGAGATCGCCCACGAACTCACGCGCCCGGGAGGCGAGGCGATCGAGGCGATACGCGCGGCGTTCGGCGCAGGCTTGATCGGCGCGGACGGCGCACTCGATCGTGACGGGATGCGCAAACTGGTGTTCGGCAGCACGGCGGCGAGGAAAAAGCTCGAGGGGATCCTGCATCCGCTCATACGCGGGGAAAGCGCTCGCCGGCGCGCGCACGCGCGGGGCCCCTACGCAATTCTCGTGGTCCCGCTCCTGGTGGAGGGCGGCGTCGACCGATCGCGCTACGCGCGGGTGCTAGTGGTCGATTGCACCGAGGCGCAGCAGGTCGAGCGAGCCATCCGGCGAAGCGGTCTCTCGGAGGCGGAAGTGCGCGCCATCCTCGCCGCGCAGGCCACGCGCGAGCAGCGGCTCGCGGAAGCCGACGATGTGATCGACAACAGCGGAACACCGGAAGCGCTCGAGCGCCAGGTGTCGAATCTGAATGAGAAATATCTCACGCTTGCTGCGCAATCCAAGACAGCGTCATAGCGCACGCCCGTTGTCAATTCGGGGCGGATCGGGGAGAATCCGGCGAGGCTCCCCCGGGATCAATTGCCTACCCTTCCAGTCGCGGATGTCATCGTGATCACCTACGAGTATCCGCTCAACGAACGAATCCGGACCCTGCTGCGTCTGGAGGACCTGTTCGAGCGCGCCAATCACTTTGTAGCACAGGAAGATTCGCGCGCACACCACGCCGCGCTGATAACGCTGTTTGAGATCCTGGAAGTCGCCGGTCGCGCAGAGCTCAAGTCGGACCTGCTGCAAGAACTCGAGCGACAGAAGCAGGTACTGCTCGGGTTTCGCAACAACCCTCAAATCGCGGAGAGCGTGCTCCAGCAGGTCATTTCCGACATCGAACGCTCAAGCGCCGCGCTTTTCGCCATGACCGGCAAGATCGGCCAGTACCTTCGCGAGAACGAATGGCTGATGTCGATCAAGCAGCGCACCGGGATCCCCGGCGGAGTTTGCGAATTCGATCTGCCCTCCTACCATTTCTGGTTGCACCGCGAAGGAGCCAGGCGCGGGGCCGACCTCGGCACCTGGATTTCCCCGTTGCTTCCGATCCGTGACGCTTCCTCCATCGTGCTGAAACTGCTGCGCGAAGGCGGCAAGCCCGTGAAGCACGTCGCCCACCGCGCTGCTTTCTCGCAAATGCTCGGCGGCAAAATGTCGCAGATGGTGCGCATCCGGCTGCCGCGCGAATCGCAGTTCATCCCCGAGATCAGCGCAAACCGTTACGCGCTGAACGTCCGCTTCAGCACTTTCGGCACGCGCGTGTGCGAGGCGGACGTCGAGTTCGAGCTGACTTTCTGCAATCTGTAAGACCGTGCCCAAGGTGCGGCTTGTGAGCTGCCCGCGCTGCGGCGCACAGGTGGCGTGGTCGAGGGAAAATCCTTACCGGCCGTTTTGTTCGGAGCGCTGCAAGCTCATCGATCTGGGCGACTGGGCGATGGAAAGGTACCGGGTTCCGGTGGAGGGAGGCAAGGATGCGCCGGACGCCGAAGAGCAGGACGAAGGATCGGGGAGCAGGGATTGATCTTGCCTTGCATCCTGCGCCCCTCGGTCATGCTTTTGCGCCGCGGCTCAGAAGCGAGTGGATTTTCCCGACCAGTTTCTCAAAATTAGCCGGTTTCGTTTCGTATTCGTCACAGCCGGCGGCGAACGCCTTCTCGCGGCTTTTCTCCGACGTATCCGAGGTGACGACGATGATCGGGATGTGTTTCGTTTCCGGCTGGCTTTTCAGACGGCGCGTCGCCTCCCAGCCGTCGAGCCCCGGAAGTCTCAGGTCCATCACGATCAGATCGGGCAGGAGCGTTTTTGCCCAATTCACGCCCTCCGCGCCATTCATTGTGACCTTGACATCGAATCCGGCGAGGGCCAGGCGCTTGTGCAGCGCGAACAGGCTGTCCTCGCTGTCCTCAACGCAGAGAATCTTGGTCATCGCGGCCTTTCCTTTCCCTTTGCTTTCCGGAAGGTGCTCCGCGCATGACCGGTGTCCCGGAACAAAGCGCGGCAATTCGGTAGAGTATCACTTTACGTTTGAAGGACGACAAGGAGGCCCGATCCGGATCAGACGGAAGCGTCCTTGGGTTTTTCGCCGTTTCCCCAACTGCCCCGCACCATGGCGATGCCGTGCGCGCCGCAGCTCATGCCTTGTTCGAGATCGGAAGGAACGATCCCGCCGAGTGCGTAGACCGGCATGGCGGCGCCTGCAGCAATCTCCCGGAATCGTTCCCAGCCGAGCGGGACTGCATTCGGGTGCGATGGCGTCGCGCGCACCGGTCCCAGCACGACGAAGTCGACTCCCAGCGTCTCCGCGCTGCGCAGCTCCTCGATCGAATGGCACGAAGCGCCGCACCACGGAAAATCGGGGCGGGCGGAGGCACTGCGCAATTGCTCCGCGGTGAGGTGCACGCCGTCGGCGCCGACCTCGCGCGCGAGCGCGGCATCCGCGTTGACGAGGACCTTTGCACCATGCGCGCGGGCGAGTGCAGTCACGTGCCGCGCAAATTCTTCGGCGGCCTGATGCCCCAGCGTCTTTTCCCGCACCTGGATCAGCTTCAAGCCGCCTCGCAACCTCGCCTCCAGCCGCGAAAGGAACGGCCCGATGCCGAGCTCGCCGGCCCGCGTGATGGCGTACTCGGGGGGCAGTATCAGGCTGCGCAGCACCGGGCCGTTCGCAGGCAAAAGCGGATCGAGTTTGACCGCGTCCGGCGGCTGCCAGGCGAGCGCCTGGTGTTCGAGCGCGCGCGGCTCCCCGCGCCAGGCGTTGACCCGATAAAAATGCAGGCGCACTTTGGCGTGCGGATAGACGAAGATCCGGGTGATCCAGGGATAAGCGCGTTCGATCTCGATGCCGAGCTCTTCGCGTATCTCGCGCCTGAGCGCGTCCACGACCGGCTCGCCCGGCTCGATCTTGCCGCCGGGAAATTCCCAATAGCCCGGGTAGACTTTGCTCACCGGACGTTGCGCAAGGAGCACGGCGCCGTCGGAACGGACCAGCACCGCCACGGCGACATCCACCGGGGCCGACATCGCGGAGCCCCGTCAGCGCTTCGGTTTGCCGTTGCCGGCGTTGCGTCCGGCGTAATCGCGCGCGAACTGCCACGCGACGCGGCCGCTGCGCGATCCGCGCAGCAGCGCCCACTGCAGCGCTTCCTGCCGGGCCTTGGGAATCTCGCCCTCGCGGCAGCCCAGCTCGCGCAGCCAATGGCTCACGATTTCGAGATAGTCGTCCTGGTCGAACGGATAGAAGGAGACCCACAGTCCGAAACGCTCGGAGAGCGAGATCTTCTCCTCCACCGTTTCGCCGGGATGAATCTCCTCGCCAAGATGCTTCGTCTCGAGATTCTCCTGCATGTACTCGGGCATGAGATGCCGGCGGTTGGACGTCGCGTAGATGAGGAGATTCTCGGAAGTCGCGGCGATCGAGCCGTCGAGCACGACTTTGAGCGCCTTGTAGCCCGCGGCTTCCGAGAGCTCGAACGACAAGTCGTCGCAAAACAGAATGAACCGCTCGGGCCGCCCCGCCACCTGGTCCACGATGTCGGGCAAATCGATGAGATCGTGCTTTTCCACCTCGATCAGGCGCAGACCCTGGCGGTGGAACTTGTTGAGCACGGCCTTGACGAGCGAGGACTTGCCCGTGCCCCGCGCGCCGGTCAGAAGCGCGTTGTTGGCAGTTCGGCCTTCGACGAACTGGCGCGTGTTCTGCTCGATCAGTGCCTTCTGGCTGTCCACGCCGTGGAGGTCCGAAAGCCGGATGCGGTGCAGATTTGCGACGGGCTGGATAAAGGCACTGCGCGAGGTCTTGCGCCAGCGGAAAGCGATGCTCGCCTGCCAATCCACGGCGCGCGACGCGGGCGGGAGCAGCGTTTCCACGCGCTCAAGCAGCGCTTCGCCGCGCTTGATCAGCCGTTCGAGCTCAGACATGGCGCCGTCTCCGGTCCTAGGTCCTGTATGCCGCGTTGATAGTAACGTAATCGTGCGACAGATCGCAGGTCCACACGGTGGTGGCCGCAGTCCCGCGGTTGAGCACGACGCGAACCGTGATCTCGCTTTTACTCATCACGCGCTTTCCGTCCTCCTCGCGATAAGCCAGGGCGCGGCCTCCGTCCTTCGACACCAGCACCTCGTCGAGGTACAGCTCGACACGGCCGACCTCGAGATCGCGCACGCCGGCGTTGCCGATCGCGGCGAGGAGGCGCCCCAGATTCGGGTCGGAAGCGAAGAACGCGGTTTTCACCAGCGGCGAGTGCGCGATCGCATAAGCGACGCCGGCACATTCGGCTTCGTCCCTGCCTTTTTCCACACGCACGGTGATGAACTTGGTCGCTCCTTCGCCGTCGCGCACGATCGCCTGCGCGAGCCCCTGCGATACCTCGAACACCGCTTCCCGCAATGCAGCGAATCCAGGATGGCCCGGGTTGTCGATCATCGGCCCGCCGCCGGCGCCGGTTGCCATCAGGACAAAGGAATCGTTCGTGGAGGCGTCGCCGTCGACACTGATGCGGTTGAACGAGCGCGCAGCGGCATCGGCGAGGAGGTGCTCGAGCGCACCTTGAGCAACCGGAGCGTCAGTCGCGACAAACGCGAGCAGCGTCGCCATCTCGGGGCGGATCATGCCCGCGCCCTTGGCGATTCCCGTCACGGTCACGCTACTCGCGCCGATCTGCGCTCGCCGAGATCGGGCCTTGGGAATCGTATCGGTGGTCATGATCGCCTCGGCCGCCCGCGCCCAGTTGTCTTCGCGCAGGTCGGCGATGCACGCCGGCAAGCCCGCGACGATGCGCTCCACGGGCAGCGGCTCCATGATGACGCCCGTCGAAAACGGCAGCACCTCGCGGGAATCGCATTCGTTCAGCCGAGCTACCTCGTCGCAGCTCGCCCTGGCACCGGCAATCCCGGTCTTCCCGGTACCGGCGTTGGCATTGCCGGTGTTGACGAGCAGCGCACGAGGAGATCTGCCGGAGGCCAGGTGCTCCTTCGCGACTTGCACCGGCGCCGCGCAGAAGCGGTTTTGCGTGAACACACCCGCCACCCGTGCTCCCTCAGCGAGGGTCAAGAGAAGCAGATCCTTGCGCCCGGCTTTCCTTATCCCTGCCTCGGCGACGCCCAGCTTCACGCCCTTGACGGGAAGGAGATCCTCCGGTCCCGGAGGACTTAGGTTGACTGCCATGCCCCCGCTAACTCAGCTTCCCGTGGCAGTGCTTGTACTTCTTGCCCGATCCGCACGGACAAGGATCGTTGCGGCCGATCTTGCCCATCTGCCTGACGAAAGGCGCCGGCTTCGACGCAGGAGCAGCATCGGCTCCCGCTCCGGCGAGCGCTTCTTCATACCCGGCATGCTGGTATTGCACATTTTCGACCGCTGGGGCCTGGACTTTCTCCGCCTGCTCGACCTGTTCCCGGGTCTGCAGCTCGACCGTCATCAGTGTGCGCGTCACTTCGAGTTTGACCGATTCCACCAGGAGGCCGAACAGCTCGAACGCCTCCCGCTTGTATTCCTGCTTCGGGTTCTTCTGCGCGTAACCGCGCAGGTGTATGCCCTGGCGCAGGTGGTCGAGCGCGGCCAGATGCTCGCGCCAGTGATTGTCCAGCGTCGACAACAGCACGAAGCGCTCGAACTGGTGCACGGCGTCAACCGGGGCACTTGTTATCTTGCGGCGGTAAGCGGCGTTGGCTTCCTCGATGGAACGCTTGAGCATCGCCTCGTCATCGAGTCCAGGCTCGTTCTCGAGCCACTTCGACAGCGGCAGCTCGAGCCGGAGCTCGGCGGCGTACACTTTTTCAAGGCCCGGAATGTCCCATTGCTCCTCCATGCTTTCCTCGGGTACGTGGGCGCGGAAGAAATCGGTCACGACGCCCTCGCGCAGTGCCTGGATCTGGTCCGAAACATCCTGCGATTCGAGGATGGAGTTCCTCAACTGATAGATTTCGCGCCGCTGGTCGTTGGCTACGTTGTCGTATTCCAGCAGTTGCTTGCGGATGTCGAAGTTGTGCGCCTCGACTTTGCGTTGCGCGCTCTCGATCGATCGGGTGACCAGACCATGCTCGATCGGCTCGCCCTCGGGCATCCCCAGACGCTGCATGATGGCGTTGACCCGCTCTCCTGCGAAGATCCGCAGCAACGGGTCCTCGAGCGACAGGTAAAAGCGCGAGGAGCCCGGATCGCCCTGCCGGCCGGAGCGTCCGCGCAACTGGTTGTCGATGCGCCGGGCCTCGTGCCTTTCGGTTCCGATGATGTGCAGCCCGCCCGCTGCGATGACCCGGTTGTGCAAGTCCTGCCACTCGTGACGCAGCTCGCCTATGCGGCGCTCCTTCTCTGCCGCGTCGAGATCGTCCTTGTCCCGCACGAGGTCGATCTGTTTCTCGACGTTGCCGCCCAGCACGATATCGGTGCCGCGGCCCGCCATGTTGGTCGCGATGGTGACTACCTTGGGGCGCCCGGCCTGGGCGACGATCTCCGCCTCGCGCGCATGCTGCTTCGCGTTCAAGACCTGGTGCGGCAACTTCTCCAGCATTCCCGAGATGAGCTCGGAATTCTCGATCGAGGTGGTTCCCACGAGCACCGGTTGGCCGCGCTCATAGCAGTCCTGGATATCGCGAATGATCGCCTTGTGCTTCTCTGCCGCGGTGCGAAACACCTGGTCGTGCCGGTCGGCGCGGATCATCGGCATATGCGTCGGGACGACGACGACCTCGAGCCCGTAGATCTCCTGGAATTCGTAGGCCTCCGTATCGGCCGTTCCGGTCATCCCCGCGAGCTTGCGGTACATGCGGAAGTAGTTCTGGAACGTGATCGAGGCGAGCGTCTGGTTCTCGCTCTGGATCAACACCTTCTCCTTGGCCTCGATCGCCTGGTGCAGGCCGTCGGACCAGCGGCGTCCCGGCATTAGCCGGCCGGTGAACTCGTCAACGATGATCACCTCGTCGTCCTGGACCACGTAGTGCCGGTCGCGGAAGAAAAGGTTGTGCGCTCTGAGGGCCGCGTTGAGGTGGTGCATCAGGTTCACGTACGCCGGTTCGTAGAGACTGCGCCCTTCGGGCAGCAGCCCCGCGCGGCCAAGGAGCTTCTCGGCGTGCTCGTGCCCGTCCTCCGAGAGCAGCACCGTGTGGTTCTTCTCGTCCACGTGGAAGTCGCCTGGCGCGCCTTCCTTTTCCTGGCGCTTCAGGAGCGGCGCCACCTCGTTCATGCGCGAGTAGATCTCCGTGCGATCCTCTGCTTGGCCGGAGATGATGAGCGGCGTGCGCGCCTCGTCGATCAGGATCGAGTCGACTTCGTCGACGATCGCGTAGTTCAGCCTGCGCTGAAAGCGGTCGCCCACCTGCATCGCCATGTTGTCGCGCAGGTAGTCGAAGCCGAATTCGTTATTGGTGCCGTAGGTGATGTCGGCGGCGTACGCCGATTGTTTTTCTGCGTGCGGCATCTGGGTCAGGATCACGCCCACCGACAGCCCGAGAAATTTGTAGACCTTCCCCATCCACTCCGCGTCCCGGCTCGCGAGGTAGTCGTTGACCGTGACGATATGCACGCCGCGGCCGGAGAGAGCGTTGAGGTACGCGGGCAATGTCGCCACCAGCGTCTTGCCTTCGCCGGTGCGCATCTCCGAGATCTTGCCGTCGTGCAGCACCATCCCGCCGATCAGCTGCACGTCGAAGTGGCGCATGTTGAGCACGCGCCTCGCAGCCTCGCGTACCACCGCGAAGGACTCCGGCAGCAGCTCGGCAAGGGCAGCCTTTTCGGCCGCGTCGCGTTCCTCTTCGGGGACGCCCTGCATCCGCTTCGCGAAACGCTCTCTCAGCTCGAGCGTTTTGGCTCCCAAGCCATGATCCGGGAGCGCCGCCATCGACGACTCGAGAGCGTTGATCGCCCGCACGGAACTGCCGTAGTTTTTGAGCAGGCGATCATTGCGGCTGCCGAACACCGCCTTCAATACGCGGGAAATCATCGAGGAATGACGGCTGTGGCGCGGAAAAGTTCGAAGTTTATCACGCCGGAGCGGCTGGTCCCCGCGATTCGGGCGAAACGGGAGCGCGCGGGAATCCGCGCGGTGGGGACTGCAGGTCCTCGGGCGGGCCGGAAATTCCGGCTAGCGCGCCGTAGCCTGAAGAAACCGGATCGGGTTCTGCGCCACGCTGCGGTAGCGGACTTCGAAATGCAGGTGCGGGCCGGTGGCGCGGCCGGTGGATCCGGATTCGGCGATTTTGCTTCCGCGCTGAACCACCTCGCCTTCCCTGACCAGAACTCTCGAGCAATGAGCGTAGCGGGTAGTGAAATCGTTGCCGTGGTCGATCTCGATCAGAAAACCGTATTGGGGATGCGGTCCCGAGTAGATCACCACGCCGCCTGCCGCCGCGAAAACGGGGGTCCCGATATCCACGGGAAAATCCACACCCTCGTGCATGGCGAGCATGCCGTTGAACGGATCGATGCGCCAGCCATAGCTGGATGCGCTGTAGGCCGCGTCCACTGGAGGAATCGTCGGCATGAGCTTCTTCTTCACCTTGGCGTCGAACAGCTGCGACTCGAGGATCCCGAGGGAGTCGCTCCGGTTTTCCATCTGCCTGGAAAGCTGGTCGAGCTGCCGGTTGAATTCCGCGATCGAGAAATCTTGCGGCGGGATGCTCGACATCGCGCCACCACGGCCGGGCGGCTCGGTGAATCGGAATTCACCGGGCTTGAGCCCGGCAAGGGTCGACAGGCGTTCGCCCAGTGCGTCCAGCCGCATAAGCTGGGCTTGCATCTGGCCGAGCTTCACGGCCATGGCGTTCAGGTTTTCCCGCAGGAATTCTTCCGTCTTGCGCCGTTGCGCTTCCTGCGCCGACGAGACCAGCGAATCGAGGAGCGGAAGCTTGACCTCGGTGGCATGGCGCACCGTGATCCAGAACAGGCCGAGCGTAAGGCTGAGCACCAGCACCGCTGTGAACACGGCGCCGGCAATTAGGTGCCGGTTGGTAAGGGTCAAGGACCTTGCCTTGGCCAACTTGCTTGATACGAGAATAATATGCATGCTGCCCTCTCCTAGGGCCGCGCTCGACGCATTCCTAGAACATCCCTATGAAGAACCCTTGCGCCTTCTTGAATCAGCCCGACGGCATTGCGCCTCTTATGCCGCAGACCCAGCGCTTGATCGAGTTGCGCGAGATTCTCGAAGCCGTGCTGCCGGAATCCCTCGCGCGATGCTGCTCGATCGCAAACTACAAGCAGGGAAAAGTCGTTATTTTTGCTGCCAACGGCGCTATCGCTGCCAAACTGAAACTTATGCTCCCGACATTAACGGAGCAGCTTTCTAAACGAGCGTTTGAGGTTACCGGATTGGAGGTGTGCGTGCAACCCCTCAATTCCGACACTCAAGTTGTTGAAAAATCAGCGAAAATTAGCGTGGAGGCCGCTTTGGGCCTGGCCCGGCTCTGCGAGCAACTCCCTGATTCAGAACTGAAAATTGCCGTCGATAAGTTCGCGGCGCGGCACCGCAAGTAAGTCTTTGCCTAGACGAGCACAATCGCACGTTCGAGCATCAGAAGGCCGAAGACCAGCAGGGCGAAAATCAGGGCGTACTTGAATACCTGGAACGCCAAGCGCAGATACTTCCTGTCACGGGTCAGCAGATACAGGACTATCCCAGCCGCGGTGGCGAGCACCGCGAGAATCGCTGCGATGCGCAGGGCGAGCATGGGCCCGCGATACCGCTCAGCCGGCAGGCAGGGCAAACAACCGGGACAGGGCAGCCGGAGCGTCCTCCTCGCGTTCGAAGGTCACGTATTCCCAGGCATGCTCGGAGGCAAGCGTCGCCCGCAGCAAACGGTTGTTCAGGGCATGGCCGGATTTGTGGGCCGAAAAATAGCCGATCAGCGGGTGTCCGATCAGGTATAGATCGCCGATAGCGTCGAGCAACTTGTGTTTGACGAACTCGTCGCTGTAGCGCAGTCCCTCGACGTTCAGCACGCGGTACTCGTCCACCACGACGGCGTTTTCGAGGCTCCCGCCCAGAGCTAGGCCCGAATCGCGCATGGCCTCGACGTCCTGGATGAAACCGAAGGTGCGCGCCCGGGCGACTTCCTTGACGTAGGAGGTATCGGCAAAGTCGACGTGAGCCGCCTGCGCCGAGCGCTCGAAGGCGGGGTGGTCGAACTCGATCGAAAACGAAAGCTTGAAGCCTTCGAACGGCTCGAAGCGCGCCCACTTGTCGCCATCTGTCACTTCTACCGCGCTCTTGATTCTGAAAAAACGCTTTGGCGCGGGCTGCTGCTCGATGCCCGCCGACTGAATGAGAAACACGAAAGGGGCGGCGCTCCCGTCCATGATCGGAACTTCCGACCCCGTGAGATCGACGTAGGCGTTGTCGATGCCGAGCCCCGCGAATGCCGACATGAGATGCTCGACCGTGGTCACTTTTGCCCCGTTTGCCTCCAGCGCGCTGCAAAGCCGCGTGTCGGTGACCTTGAAGGCGTCGGCTACTATGTCGATCGGCACGGGCAAATCGATGCGCCGAAACACGATGCCCACGTCCGGCGAGGCCGGTCGCAAGGTCACGGCCACTTTCTCGCCGGTATGCAGGCCGACGCCTGTGGCGCGAATCACGGATTTGAGGGTGCGCTGCTTGAACATTTGCGTCGCTGCAGCAATTGCCGTAGCCGATTGAAAGTATGGAATTTTAGCATAGCGGGCAGTCTCACCGACCCGGAATTCCGGTGAGCCGCGCCGTTTGCGTGCTCAATGCGGCCGCTTGCGCAGGTATGCCGGGACGAAAGCGACGGTACGGATCAGCACCGGCGCTGGCCGAATGGGCAGTCGCTCGCTCGTTCTTACGATCAAGGGCTTGCGCAGATAGCGAGGCATGCCCGTTCTCTTGGCTGTGCTCATTTGATTGCTCCCTAGTCGGCTTGCTTGCGCAGGAATGCGGGAATGTCGTACTTGTCGACCCCGCTGTTTTGCAGCGCCTCGATGGTTGAAGCGCGGTTCTTGCGGATCACCGCAGGCATCTCGTCGAGCACCCGGTAATCCACCCCCGCGGCGGGCAGGTTGTCGGTGCCCGTCTTTTGCACCAGCTTCGGCTTGGCCTGACGCGCGATCTGCGGCTGGCCGAGACCCGTCGCAATCACGGTGACGCGTAGCTCCTCGCCAATGGGATCGTCGTAGACGGCGCCGAAAATGATGGTCGCATCGTCCGCGGCGAAGCCGCGGATGGTGTTCATCACCTCCTTGGTCTCGCGCAGCTTCAGGCTCGACTTGTTGGCCGTGATGTTCACTACGACCCCCCGCGCGCCGGACAGATTGACGCCTTCGAGCAGGGGACAAGCGACCGCCTGTTCGGCTGCGATGCGCGCGCGATCCACGCCCAAAGCGGCCGCGGAACCCATCATCGCCATTCCCTGCTCGGCCATCACGGTGCGAACGTCCTGGAAATCGACGTTGATAAGACCGGGGACGTTGATGATTTCGGAAATGCCCGCCACGGCGTTTTTCAGCACGCTGTCGGCTTCGGAAAATGCTTCCTCCATCGACACCTCGTCGCCGAGCACGTCCTCGAGTTTCTCGTTGAGAATCACGATGACGGAGTCGACGTGCTGGGAGAGCTCGGCGATGCCGGTTTCGGCGGCCTGCATCCGGCGCACG
The DNA here is from genome assembly GCA_035489775.1 of Burkholderiales bacterium. Classification (GTDB taxonomy): domain Bacteria; phylum Pseudomonadota; class Gammaproteobacteria; order Burkholderiales; family SG8-39; genus VBDM01. The sequence continues at coordinate 7,733 of DATHJM010000370.1, read as the reverse complement.
CCTTCGAACGAGAAGGGCTTGGTGACGACCGCGACGGTGAGGATGCCCATCTCCTTGGCGACCTCCGCAACTACCGGCGCGGCGCCCGTGCCGGTGCCGCCGCCCATTCCGGCGGTGATGAAGGCCATGTGCGAACCCCGCAGGGCGTCGGCGATCTGTTCGCGAGCTTCGAGCGCCGCGGCGCGCCCGGCTTCGGGCTTGGCCCCTGCGCCAAGGCCCGTCGACCCGAGTTGGATCTGGCTCTTCGCCTGGGTGCGCGACAGCGCCTGTCCGTCGGTATTGGCGGTGATGAATTCGACGCCGGCCACGCCGTTTCGGATCATGTGATCGACGGCATTGCCGCCCGCGCCGCCGACACCGATCACCTTGATCACGGTGCCGCTCGCTGTGTTTTCGACGACTTCAAACATACTGACCTCCTTCCGGGGTGAAGAAAAAAAACGCCTGCAAATCGTGCACTTCTAAAAATTCCGTTGAAACCATTGGCGCATCCTCTTTACGATCTGCTTCAGAGATCCCCCCTGCCGCGCGATCAGTCCGCGCTGGGTCTGCACCACGCCCTCGAGCAACAGGCCGACGCCGGTGGCGTAACGCGGGCTGCGGACCACGTCGGAAAGGGAGCCGGTATAGCGGGGAATGCCGAGCCGCACCGGCATGTGAAAGATCTCCTCGCCCAGTTCCACCATCCCCTGCATCACGGCGGAGCCCCCGGTGAGCACAACTCCCGACGACAAGAGCTCCTCGTAGCCGGAGTCGCGCAGCACCTGCTGAATGAGAGAGTAAAGTTCCTCGACGCGGGGCTCGATGACCTCGGCGAGCGTTTGGCGCGAAAGCATTCGCGGCGGGCGATCGCCCACGCCGGCGACCTCGATCATCTGGCCAGCCTCGGCAAGCTGCCTGAGCGCGCAGCCGTGGCGGACCTTGAGTTCTTCGGCCTCTGCGGTGGGCGTGCGCAGCGCCATCGCGATGTCGTTGGTGATCTGGTCTCCGGCGATCGGGACGACGGCCGTGTGGCGGATCGCGCCTTCGCGGAACACGGCTATGTCGCTCGTACCGCCGCCGATGTCGACGAGGCACACGCCGAGTTCCTTTTCGTCTTCGGTCAGCACGGCAAGCGAAGACGCGAGCGGCTGCAGGATGAGATCGTTCACTTCCAGCCCGCAGCGGCGCACGCACTTGACGATGTTCTGCGCGGCAGAGACGGCACCGGTGACGATGTGCACTTTGACCTCGAGCCGCACGCCGCTCATGCCGAGCGGCTCGCGCACCCCGTCCTGCCCGTCGATGATGAATTCCTGGGTGAGGATGTGCAGCACCTGCTGGTCGGTCGGAATAGGCATCGCGCGCGCCGTCTCGATCGCGCGCTCGACGTCGATCGGCGTCACCTCCTTGTCCTTGATCGCTACCATCCCCGTGGAGTTGAAGCTCTTGATGTGGCTTCCGGCAATGCCGGTGAAAACCCGCTCGATCTTGCAGTCGGCCATCAATTCCGCTTCCTCGAGCGTGCGTTGGATGGCGTTTACAGTCGCCTCGATGTTCACGACGACGCCCTTTTTCAGACCCTTGGACTCGTGACCGCCCGTCCCGATGATGTCCATGCGTCCGTCGGGGAAAAGTTCCGCCACCATCGCCACGACTTTGGATGTGCCGATGTCCAGAGCGACGATGAGGTTCTTGTTTTCTCTCGCCATGTCAGACTCGCTTGCGCGCCGGTTTCCGGGATTCGGGCGTTACCGTTTCTGGAACGCGCATCGCAAAGCCGTTGGGGTAGCGCAGGTCGACATAGTCGGGACGATGCCGGGCCTCCCCTAGGGTTTGCTGGTATACGGAGACGAGCCTGGCGAGACGGCCGTCGACGCGGTCCTTGTCCGAGTCACGACCGAGTTTCACGGTGAGACCGTTGGAGAGCCTGAGCTGCCAGGCAAGACGCGTACTGAGCAGAACCTGACTGGGCTCGAGGGCGAGCGGGGCCAGCAAACCCCGAAACGCAAGGTAGCGTTGCGTGACTTCGCCTTCCGTACTGGTGGGTCCGGAGAAGACCGGCAGTGTGGCGTCGCTCTGCCCGTGGAAAAGCTCTCCATGAGTATTCACGAGCTGCGGCTCTCGTCTCTGGCCCCAGCGCGCGAGCGCCACGTGCTCTTCGATGCGAACTTCCAGGCGGTCGGGCCAGCCGCGCCGCAGTTCAGCGCGGCGCACCCAGGGAATCCCCTCGAACAGGGCGCGCACCGCCTCCAGGTCCACGGTAAAAAAGGTGCCCTTGACCCGGCCCTGGAGCGCGCCGACGATCTCGCCGCGCGCCACATGCTGGAGCTCGCCCCCCACGACGATGGTCTTGAGCGAAAACACAGAGGATTCGAACAGGATACGTGTCCCTGCGTACACGATGAGCGCGAGCGCAAGCGCGTAAAGCGCGTTTGCGGCGGCGTTGGCGAGGCGCGGGTTATCCCACACGATCGCCTCCTTGCTCCCTGAGGTGCGCCAATTCGAGAATCCGAAAGCAAAGATCCTCGAACGACAATCCGGCGTGGCGCGCCGCCATCGGCACGAGCGAGTGATCGGTCATTCCCGGAGAGGTGTTGACCTCGAGGAAGTAGGGCTTCCCCGAGAGATCGAGCATCAGGTCAACGCGGCCCCATCCACTGCAGCCCAACGCACCGAAAGCGCGCAGCGCTTCGTCCTGGATGATGCGTTCTGCGTCGGGCGGCAATCCGCAGGGAATGATGTAGCGGGTATCCTTCGCGTCGTACTTCGCCGCGTAGTCATAGAACTCGCGCGGCGTTTCGAGCTTGATCAGGGGAAGGGGCGTGTCCCCCAAAACCCCGACAGTCAGTTCGACACCATCCACGAAAGCCTCGGCGATCACGACCGGGTCGTAGTTGGCTGCAAGCGCGTAGGCCTCGGAGAGGTCGCGAGCGCTCTTCACCTTGGTCATCCCGATCGAAGAGCCTTCGTTCGCGGGCTTGACCATCAAGGGCAGCCCGAGCCGCGTCGCAACCGCTTGAAGGTCGGTCTGGCGTGCGAGAAGCTCGCTGCGGGGCGTCGGAATTCCGCTCGCCTGCCAGACGAGCTTCGCGTGCCACTTGTCCATGGCGAGAGCGCTCGCCAGTACACCCGAACCGGTATAGGGAATGCCGAACAGCTCGAGCGCCCCTTGGACGGTTCCGTCCTCGCCGTAGCGGCCGTGCAGCGCAATGAAGACGCGGTCGAACCGCTCTTTGACGAGCTCGTCGAGCCCCCGCTCCTTCGGATCGAACGGATGCGCATTGACGCCTTTCTTCTTCAAGGCGGCCATCACCATCGAACCGCTTTTGAGCGAAACGGCCCGCTCTGCGGAACGCCCGCCCATCAGGACGGCGACCTTTCCAAAGTCGCCCGCCTTCACGCGGCCTCCCCGACGATTCTCACTTCGGGGACGAGCTCGATACCGAACCGTTCCTTCACGGCTTTGCGTGCGTGCTCGATCAGCGCTTCGATGTCCGAGGCACGCGCCTTTCCCTTCGGGTTAACAATGAAATTCGCGTGCTTTTCGGAGATTCGAGCGCCGCCGATTTCATGGCCCTTGAGCCCGCAGGCTTCGACGAGACGCGCGGCGTGGTCGCCGCGCGGGTTACGGAATACCGAGCCGGCATTCGGAAGATCGAGCGGCTGCTCCGCGATGCGCTTCGCAAGCAGCTCCTTGATGCGCGCCCGGGCGCGCTTCTCGTCGCCAGGGCGGAAGCGGAACCAGGCTGCGAGAAACCATTCGTCCTCACCCAGTTTCGATCCACCCAGCTCGACGCGGCGGTAGCCGACCTCGAACTCCGTGGGCCTGCGCTCGCTCATTTCCCCGGCGCGCGACACTGTCAGCACCTTCGCGACGACTTCCCAGGTTTCCGACCCGTAACAGCCGGCGTTCATCGCGAGCGCCCCGCCGACCGTGCCGGGCACTCCGGCGAGGAATTCCGCGCCTTCGAAGCCGTGCGTCGCCGCGAGCCGCGCCACTTTGGGACACGCGACACCGGATTCGGCATAGACAAACTCGCCTTCGACGCGCATCGCGCCGCGGGGGTTGTGCATCAACACGACCGTGCCCCGATAGCCGCCATCGCGCACGAGCAGATTGCTCCCCAAGCCGACGAAACACACCGGCTCGTGCCCGGGAAGCGTCGCAAGAAATGCGGCAAGATCCGCGCGCCCGGCCGGAATGTAGGCTCGCGCGGCGACGCCCCCCGCGCGCCAGCTGACGTGTTTCGCCATCGGCTCGTTCAGGCGCAAAGTCCCGCGAAGGACTGCGGCGGGTTGAGCGATCGGCTCAGCCATTTTCATCTTTCACCCTTGAGAAGCGCCGCTGGCACGCTGCCGATCGAACCTGCACCCATGGTCAGGACGACGTCGCCCGAGCGCGCGATCTTGCGGATTGCGTCGGGCATGTCGGCGATTCTCTCGACGAACACCGGCTCGGCCTTGCCCGCGACGCGGATGGCGCGGGCCAGGGAGCGTCCGTCGGCCGCAACTATCGGCGTCTCGCCCGCCGGATAGACCTCCGCGAGCAGCAGCGCGTCCACGCCCGAAAGGGCCTTCACGAAGTCCTCGAACAGGTCGCGCGTGCGCGTGTAGCGGTGCGGCTGGAAGGCGAGCACGATGCGCCGGCCCGGAAAAGCGCCGCGCGCCGCGTCGAGCGTCGCCAGCATCTCGACCGGGTGATGCCCATAGTCGTCCACGAGAGCGAAACTCCCTGACGACTTGCCGTTCAGGGAGAGCGGGATCTCGCCGTAGCGTTGGAAACGCCTGCCTACGCCGCGGAACTCGGCTAGCGCCTTGCGGATCGCCGCGTCGGCAACGCCGAGCTCGGTGGCCACGGCAATCGCGGCGAGCGCGTTCTGCACGTTGTGCTGTCCAGGAAGATTGAGCGTAATTTCCAGGGGTGAGGCGCCTTCGCGCAACGCCCTGAAGCGCATCCGGTCTCCGGGGACGATATCGGTCGCCCGGATCATCGCGTCCTCGCGGATTCCGTAGGTCACGATCGGCTTCGATACGGAGGGCATGATTTCGCGCACGTTGGCGTCGTCGGCACAGAGGATGGCGCTGCCGTAGAAAGGCAGGTTCTGCAGGAAACGGACAAACGCCTGCTTCAGCCGCGAAAAATCGTGCTGATAAGTTTCCATGTGGTCGGCGTCGATATTGGTCACCACCGCGGCCACCGGCTGCAGGTGAAGAAAGGAGGCGTCGGACTCGTCGGCCTCGACGACGATGAACTCTCCGGTCCCGAGCCGCGCATTGGAGGCGGCACTCACCAGCCTCCCGCCGATCACGAACGTAGGATCCAGGCCGCCTTCGGCGAGCACGCTGGCGATCAGACTCGTGGTGGTGGTCTTGCCGTGGGTCCCGGCAACCGCAATCCCCTGCTTCAGGCGCATGAGCTCGGCGAGCATCAGCGCGCGCGGCACGACCGGAATGCGTCTTGACTGCGCGGCGACGACCTCGACGTTGTCCGGTTTCACGGCCGAGGACACGACCACGGCGTCCGCCGAAGCGATGTTGTCAGCCTTGTGGCCCAGCACGACTCTTGCCCCGAGACCTGCCAGACGCTCGGTCGCCGGGTTGGCGGCGAGATCGGACCCGCTTACCTGGTAGCCCAGGTTGAGCAGCACCTCGGCGATGCCACTCATTCCACTACCGCCGATTCCGACAAAATGAATTCGCTTGACCTTGTGCTTCATTTCGCGAGTTCCACGCACGCCATCGCAACCGCTTGGGTCGCGTCGGGCCTGCCGAGCGAGCGGGCGCGCTTTGCCATGTCGCACAGGCGCACGCGATCGAACCCCGCGAGCAGCACTGCGAGCCGCTCGGGACTGAGCTCGCTTTGCGGCAAGAGGACCGCGGCGCCCGTGGCGGCGAGAAAGCGCGCGTTGGCCGTCTGGTGGTCGTCCACCGCGTGAGGGTAGGGAACCAGGATGCTCGCCACGCCAGCGGCGGCGATCTCCGCGACCGTGATCGCTCCGGCGCGGCACACGACGAGGTCAGCCTCGGCATAGGCCGCTGCCATGTCCTCGATGAAAGCGGGCGTCTTCGCGGGCACGCCGGCCACGGAGTAGGCGCTCCGCAGCGACTCGAAATGCTGTGCGCCCGACTGATGGGTAACGAGGGGCCTCTCGCCGGTCAGCAGCGCCAGGGCCCTGGGAACGACGTCGTTCAGCGCCTTTGCGCCGAGACTGCCGCCGACGACGAGCACGCGGAGCGGGCCCGAGCGCTCCGCGTAGCGGCTCTCCGGGGTTGCAATCGCTGCGATCTCCGGCCGCACCGGGTTGCCGGTCAACGTTGCGCGTTTGAGCGCTCCCGGGAATGCGCACAGAACCCGGTCGGCGACTCCCGCAAGCACCTTGTTGGCAAGGCCGGGGATCGAGTTTTGTTCGTGCACGACGAGCGGCTTTCCGAATAGCGCCGCCATCATCCCCCCGGGAAACGAGATATAGCCGCCCATGCCGAGGACCACGTCCGGGCGATGCGCGAAGATCGCGCGCGCGCTTTGCCAGAAGGCGACAAGCAACCTGAGCGGCAGGAGAAACAACGCGACCAGCCCCTTGCCGCGCAGGCCCGAAAAACTGATCCAGGCCATGTCGTAGCCGCGCTTGGGGACCAGGGTCGCTTCCATGCCCGTCTTCGCCCCGAGCCACACCACGCGCCAACCGGCTCCGCGCAGAAAGTCGGCCACGGCGAGACCGGGAAAGACATGCCCCCCCGTTCCACCCGCCATGATCATGATGGTTCGCGCCATGATGCCTTCACGCCGCTGTTCGTTGCATCAGCCGCCGGTTTTAGTTTCGGCATTACGCGGGCTACGCCCGCATTGGCCTTCACTGAAATCGCCATGGTCATGCGCGGACTCCGCGCATGAGCTGGCGATTTTCCCAATCGATTCGCAGCAGCACGGCGAGCGCCAGGCAGTTCGCAAGCAGGCCGCTGCCCCCGAAGCTCATGAGGGGAAGGGTGAGGCCCTTGGTGGGCAGCACGCCCATGTTCACGCCCATGTTGATGAACGACTGCACCCCGAACCACACGCCGATCCCTTGAGCGACCAGCGCCGGGTACGGGCGTTCGAGGACCACCGCCTGGCGGCCGATGGCGAACGCCCGCAGCACCAGCCACGAAAAGAGCGCGATCACCGCGATCACCCCCGCAAATCCCAGCTCTTCGCCGATCACCGCGAGCAGGAAGTCGGTATGCGCCTCGGGGAGATAGAGGAGCTTCTCGACGCTTGCCCCCAGTCCCACACCGAACCATTCGCCGCGGCCGAAGGCGATCAGCGCGTGCGAAAGCTGGTAGCCGCGTCCGAACGGATCCGACCACGGGTCCATGAAGCCGAAAATGCGCTGCATTCGGTACGGGGAGGACAGGACCAGGCCGACGAAGCCCACCGCCATCATCACGAGCAAACCCGCAAACCACATGCCGTTCATGCCGCCGAGGAACAGGATTCCCGTGGCGATCGCCGTGATCACGACAAAAGCACCGAAGTCGGGCTCTCGCAGCAACAGCCAGCCGACCACCAGCATCACCGCGAACATCGGGAGAAGGCCCCGCCTGAAGCTGTGCATCAGAGCGAGCTTGCGCACGGTGTAGTCGGCCGCGTAGAGAACGACGAACAGCTTCATGAATTCGGAGGGCTGCAGGCTTACGAACCCGAGGGAGAGCCAGCGCCGCGCGCCATTGACTTCCCGACCCAGTCCCGGGGCGAGCAGCAGGGCGAGGAGCGC